>NZ_JBJMLX010000454.1:0-8360 GCF_045805085.1 Niastella sp. | reverse complement strand
TGTTCGTTTGTAAATAGTATCCAATCGCGGTCTTTCTTCGGTAGGTCACGCCAGGGCTTATCTACATCATAGCCGAGCGTCATGAGGATCTCGCGCAGGTTTTGCCCCTGCCAGGCAGTAGGCCAGGCGGCAATGGCGCGTTCACGTATAGTGAGGCTATCATCCGGTACCATCGATTTTTCCGTCACATCATAGATACGGCCGAGTCCGTGACAGTTGGGACAGGCCCCTTCGGGTGTATTCGGTGAAAAGCCTTCGGCGTAGATGATCGATTGTCCTTTGGGGTAGTCGCCTGCCCTTGAAAACAACATACGGAGCAGGTTGGAGAGCGTCGTTACACTGCCAACAGAAGAACGTGTGGTTACCGCGCCGCGTTGTTGTTGTAAGGCAACAGCAGGAGGCAGGCCTTCGATTTCATCCACTTCAGGGACGGACATTTGATTGAATAACCGTCTTGCATAAGGTGAAACTGATTCCAGGTAACGGCGTTGCGCTTCAGCATACAATGTTCCAAATGCCAGCGAAGATTTACCTGAGCCCGATACGCCAGTGAAAACAACCAGCGAATTACGAGGTATGTCAACATTGATATTTTTAAGATTGTGTTCTCTTGCACCCCGCACGCGAACAAAATCGCCAGTCGATGCTTTTTTAGAATGCCCTTCCTTCATAAATGAATATTACAAACGTTTTGATACTACTACAGTATAAGCTATAGTACTTACAGCAAATACCATACTATCAAAACAAAGGGGTGGATGCTATATATGGTAAAAACACTTTGATCATCGGCTAACACAATTTTTTTTTCGAACCCAATCAGGTTCGAAGGTTGTAACCTACAGTCAAAATGGAATATTACTGCCGGCAGGGTTGAAGGAATCACAACCTGCAAAAATGGTTAATTAATACCTGGATGTAGTTCAGCGAAAAGTGTATGAGATCAGGAAACAATTTATCGGTCTTTTATCCAATTAAATGCGGCAAAAACCATAATAAAAAAGGGCAGATTTGACTCTGCCCTCTATACAGTTATCTTCTAAAGACGAAATAATAAAAACTGAATTAAAAATAAACTTAACTTTTAAAAGAAAAATCTAAATAAAAAACAATAATAACTAAAACGAGAGAGAAGATAACTGCTTCTGTACTAAAGATAGCAATATTTTGCCAGACTGCCAGATTTGTTATATACTCTCTCTGGAAAAGAAATTATATTACTCGAAGTTATCCTAGTGCTGAGTCGTATCAGGTGTTACAGGATTAGCTTTATCGTTTTGTATGTACTTATTTAATTTGGCTTGATTATCAGCTATCCTTTTCTTTAAATTCTGGATGTCCTTATTCAAGTTATCCAATCTGTCGGATTCTCTCCTCGCATTCCTGGAATCGCTTTTGACTTCAGCGGCTTTATTGTTGGCTTTTCTGGCCAATTTCTTATTCTCAGGTTTATCGCTTAATTTATCTGCTGCCTTTGAATTTTCATTCGCAGATTTCTGCGCCTGCTCTGAAGCGTCTTGTTTGTTTTTTGTTTTTTGTTCAACCTGATTTTGTAGTTTGCCCAGCTTTAATTGATCCGCGCTAATTTTTGATACTAAGGAAAGAGAATCGGTATTCACCTTTTGAGCAGATATAGACATACCAAAAAACAACAAACCGATTGTTGTTAATAACAATACTTTTTGCATAATGTACTTTTAAGTTCAATTAAAAATATGATGACAGTTATCACTCAAGGCACAAACCAGATCTTATAACTTAAACTTTGCGGAGAATAGAAAAAAGAAGAGGGCTAATTATTATTTCCCTGTATTGTCAATCTTACTATATTCTGGGAAAATTTAAACAAAGATACTTAAAAAATGCCAATTAACGTTTGCTAATTCAAGCATAAGATAGGTACACGCTTATTTGTGAGAATGATAATGGGGGATACTGATTAATTTGCCTAACTTCCTTTCCAATCAATTTTTTATGAATAAAGACGGTGAAATCATCATAATCGAAGATGACTTAGATGACCAATTATTGTTTGCTGAGGTATTCAAAAACTTAAAATTCTCCAATAAGACTATATTTTTTTCTGAAAGTGATAAAGCACTTGCCTACCTTGAATCTTCTACCACCATACCATTTTTAATTTTATCAGACATCAACTTGCCAAAATTGAATGGACTTGAATTAAAAGCAAGGGTGTTTACCAATGAGAAACTCAGTCAGAAATGTATCCCTTATATATTTTTCACTACTGCTGCAAGCAAAGAATCGGTTGTCAATGCTTATGCAACTTCTGCTCAAGGTTTTTTCACTAAGCCTGTTAAATTTAGTGAATTACAGGAAATCGTTGGGCTCATTATAGAATATTGGAAAAAGTGTTATTCTCCCGGCGATTTTAATCTTTCAAATTAATTCCATTTAAGCTGAGACGAGACTTATTTATTATTTATCAGGGATTGTAAAAAATTAAGACTACCTTCATGCAGTTATTTTGAGCCTCGCATTAGTATTCATTAATTACATTGCTTAATACACCTGCATTATAGTTAGTTTCTTACTTCTTGCTTTCCTCAGAAATTACTCATCATTTAATTTCATGGAATGAACATTTATGTTTCAAACTTAAGCTTCAACCTACAGGATGAAGACTTAAAAGATTTTTTTGCTCCTTATGGAGAAGTTACCTCAGCTAAGGTTATTATGGATCGGGAAACGGGCAAATCAAGGGGTTTCGGCTTTGTTGAAATGTCGGACGAGGCTGCTTCCCAAAAAGCTATTGCAGAACTGGATGGCGC
Source organism: Niastella sp. (assembly GCF_045805085.1). NCBI lineage: Bacteria > Pseudomonadati > Bacteroidota > Chitinophagia > Chitinophagales > Chitinophagaceae > Niastella > Niastella sp. The sequence goes on along the minus strand of NZ_JBJMLX010000454.1, from coordinate 5,568 downwards.
AACGGTGGAAAACAGATCAATCACTGTATCAGTTGCCAAACCCAGAGAAGGCAGGTCTTCACAGAATAGTGGAGACAGAAGCGGTTTCAATAACCGGAATAGTTATAATGAAAACAGGTATTAAAGAATTCTCCTGATATACGAAAGCCCCGCATGGGGCTTTTTTTTTGAGCGATTCTTTCAAGAGTTATCTGTTACGTACTTTTTTATACCGCCCCGACAGTAAAATAAAAACAGTCACTGTAACGGCAACACCTAATGCTATATTTTTAACCACTCCTTTTCGGTTGTATTTCCATTCGGCCTTCCAACCACGCTCAGCAATGATGTTAGGGAAATGGCCCTTCTTAATATCGCTAATGATGCCTTCTACTACATTTATTCTGTCGGCCACGAGCAAGGTAAGCCAGTGCGCCCATTTACCTTCACTGTAATGGAAGGCATAACGGCGGAGGATACCACTTATGCCAGAAGGAGGACAGGTTGTGCCAAAAACAGCTGACACCGATGGTCTTTCGTTTGAATGTAACTTTTCCACTGTTAAAGGTTGTTGAACCGGCCTTTCATAATTAAGCCGTTTATGATCATCGCCATTCCAATGCTTCATTGGATAAGTGGGGTCATTATCCGGATCAGCATCTATACCCCATCCTTTTATATGGGTAAACTGGCCTGCCATCTCATCACTGTTCATCTTGCCTGTAGCTTCAGATCCATTTATCGCCCATTCCTGGGGCGTTTGTTGTTTTTTACTTTCCATATAGTTATGCTTTATGCTATTGCTCTGGGTGGTATTAAAATTGTTTTTATACAATTATCCCTTTTGGCAGAGAATATATGATATGCCTCTGATATTTCTTCCAGGGGTAATCTATGGGTTATGATGTCTTTGGGGTTCAATATGCCATTTTTTATATGTTCTATCAGCCTTGGTAACAGCCGCTTTACGGATGCCTGGTTGGCTCTTATAGTAAGGCCTTTGTTTACTACGTTGCCAATAGGGATCATATTAGCGGTGGGCCCATACACCCCTACCACAGAAATAATGCCTCCTTTTTTAACACTATTTATCGCCCATTCCAATGCCGTAGGAGAACCTGCCTGCAGGAGTGTTTTTCCTCCCGTCAATGTATGGAATGTATCACCTGCAGCTTCGGCACCTACGGCATCAATACACACATCAGGGCCAATGCCAGTTAGCTTTTTTAAGAAAAGCACAGGGTCTTTAATAGAAAGAAAGTTATATACTTCACACTGGGCGTAATTCTTAACAAACTCTAAGCGATAATCCAATTTATCTATTACAATTACCCGCCCTGCACCAAATAACCAGGCGCATTTGGCAGCCATAATACCAATTGGGCCTGCGCCAAATATTACAACAGTATCGCCTTTTTTAATGCCAGCCATTTCTGCGGCCTGGTAACCAGTAGGCACCACATCAGTTAGTAAGGCCGCATCGTCCAGATCCATCCAGTCGGGTATTATTTCCGGGCCCACATCAGCATAAGGCACGCGAACATACTCTGCCTGCCCACCATCGTAACCACCTGCCGTATGTGAGTAGCCATATATCCCTCCCACAGCTGTGGCTTCGGAGTTGCTTTCGTGACAATTGCCAAATAATTGCTGGGAACAAAAGGGACAAGTGCCACAGGCAATATTAAAAGGCACCAATACCCTGTCTCCTACTTTCAATTTTTGAACGGCGGAACCAACTGCTTCCACCACGCCGGTAAATTCATGCCCAAAGGTCATACCTACCCGTGTATCCGGCACCAGGCCGTGATACAGGTGCAGATCGGAACCGCAGATACATGAACGGGTTACACGAACAATAGCATCCTGCTGATGTTGAATTTCAGGTATTGCTTTGTTTTTGTCCAAACGAATTCTGAATGGGCCACGATAATTCATTGCTAACATATATAGCCGTTTAAAACAAACCCAAAAAAAGCATGCCGGATGAAATAGTGTGGAAACGCACGCGGCACCTAAATTGAGGCAGATAGAGAATTAACGCAGGAGGAAGTATGCCACTGTTGTTTGAACTATGAGCGTGATAGAAACAAAAACCGGGGGCTGTTTTAATGACAAAGCCGGTATGATCTCTGAACCAGGCTTTATGGGAACCCTGGCATAGGTTTTAAACGTTAGGGAAGCATGGATAAAGTACTCATTCAAACCTTTTTGCCCCTGTCAGACAATCGAGGCCAGCGCTTTTCGGTCGATTGGTACATAGCTCTCAGTCACGAGTTTAACGAACGCTTCGGCGGTGTAACCGTATACCAGCAGGCGCCGGTGACCGGGCTTTGGAAAGAAGAAGAACAGCATACCGTTAAAGACGAACTGATTATTTTTGAAGTCATGGCGGATAAATTTGACAATATCTTTTGGAAGCGGTTAAAGGAACAATTAGAGCAACAGTTCCGCCAGGAAAGTATTTTGATTCGCAGTTATCCTATCCAAATTATGTAAGAAAAACGAATTCGCCAGTACGGGCTCTTATTAGATAAATTTCATTTTAAAAACTACCCTGTCTTGCCCTAAACCAGAATAGTCTTTGATTACTTTTATTCCGTTGGCATTTTCAACTCCTGTCATTTCCATTCCGATCCTTAAATGAAAGTTTATTGATTTTTGGTTTGTTGGAGTTGTAATAGCTTTTAAATTTTCAATACCAATAGCTCTCAAATATTCTATAAAATGTGCGTATAATATTTTGCCCAATCCTTTTTTTTGATGATTTTGTCTTACACCAATAAGATGAACATAGCCAGTTTGCTCTGTCTGCGACACAAAGCCCAAAAGATACGCAATTACCTTGTCGTTAACTTTTATAACAAATGCGGTATTCCCAAATTCGTTAATAAACATCGGATGGTGATAGGAAAGAGTTCTGTTACTGCCCCAAAAGTCTTCAATATCTGTAAGGATTTGTAAAAAGTCTGAATAACTACAATTAGCTATTCGTTCCGTTTCCTGGTCAGATATGTCTTTGTTAATTCCCATTGTTGTATATCAATTTGGCCTGAAATTTCATCGTGATGAATGATGAACTGCACTTATATGTTATAATTCTTCCCCCATTCTTTCATGGCCAGAAGTACCGGGCTCAGGTCCAGACCGCAACGGGTAAGACTGTATTCTACCTGAGGCGGTACAGAGTCGGTGGCTTTGCGCGAAATAATGTTGTCAGCTTCCATCTCCTTTAAATGCTGGAACAACATTTTTTCCGAGATCCCGGGAATGGCGTTCTTCAATTCGTAATACCTTTTAACGCCGGACATCAATTGGTATATGATGAGTGGTTTCCAGCGGCCGCTTATTTTATGCAGTGTAAATGTAACAGGACATTTGGTGGCTATTATCCGTTTGTTCAATTGGTTGGTAGACGATGTTTTGATGGGTGCCATAGGGCCTACTTTTAGGTAAGTTCTTGTGTGAACTCAGTGACAAAGGTAGCTTTGTGCCCGAATTAAATAACAAATTAATGAAGGCAATTATAGTAACCGACAAAAATAAGGTTGAAGTTAATGAAATTCCCACACCGGCAACAGCTTTGCCACAACATCTGCTGGTACAAATGCATGCCTGCGGTATCAATGCAGGCGACGCTGCCTTTATAGCGGGTTTCTTTCCACCCGGTTCCATCCCGGTAAGTCAATCTGATATCGCCGGCGTATCGGGCGTAGGTACTGTCATTGAAACAGGGCCGGATGTTCCTGACTATTACAAGGGGAAAAAAGTAACCATCTACCGTTCCTTACAATTCAGCGAACATATTGTGGGCACCTGGAGCGATTATGCGCACGTTCATTATTTGCAGTGCGCGGTATTGTTCAACGAAGGGTCGATGGACAAGTATGCCGGTTCGCTGGTGAATATAATCACTTGTTATGCTTTTATTAAACAGGTGCAGCAACAGGGGCATAACGGCATTATTTGCACCGCTGGAAATTCTGCTACCGGCATTGCCATGCTCGGATTGTGCCAGGTATACAACATACCGGTGATCTCCATCGTAAGGAACGAAGCTGGTAAGCAGGCACTGGAAGCACTGGGTGCCAAACAGGTACTGGTGCAAACCGAAGCCCATTTCAAACAACAGCTGCAGCAACAGGCACAACAACTACAGGCAACCGCTGTTTTTGATGGCGTGGGAGGAACGTTGTTGAATGATATTATCCCTGTACTTCCTTTCAATTCCACCATCTATGTGTATGGTTTCCTGGGCGGGGCCACTTCCGTGTCTTTTCACACCAGCCTGTTAATGCGCGGTATAACGATCACCGGCTTTAGTAATTTCAAAACGATTACTGTGCAGGATCGCGCCAGACTGCAACAGGCGCTGGAAGAGATAAGCCATATTTTGCACCTGCCACATTTTGAAACGGTAAGGGGACAGGTATTTGCCTTTAACCAGGTGAATGAGGCATTGCAATATGCTGCGCAGACAGGGGCAAGGGCAGTATTGTATCCTTCGCTGTAGTACCAGAGAATGCTGTTTGCGATAACAATCGGGAGCTATTAAAAAATGGCAGCGCTATAACTGTGCTGCCATTTCTGTGTAGCTTTTTTGTTCGAACAACCAGGTGACGTAGCTGAAAATATTTAGCAACTAACCTGGATTCCAGCGAAAGGCGCTGGATCAGGTATGATCTCATAATTTTGTAAATCCTTTCAATAATTATATAACGATACATTTACCCGCAAACTGCAATTTGCATAAGTTCAAATTTTGACCTTATGGCGGGTATGTATAAAATATTTATAAAAGGAATGGTTTGTGACAGATGTATTCTTACCATTCGGGAACAATTGAATGAGCTGAAGATACCGGTTAATGGTATTAGTCTGGGTGAAGTTACCACCGTATTGGCGCTGTCCGTTCCTGATATGGCAGCCCTTGAGGAAAGGTTGAGACCGTTGGGTTTTACCCTCCTTGAAGATAAAAAGACAAAATTGGCACGTGATGTAAAGGCCCTGGTAGAAAAGGTATATTCAGGAAACTATAATTTTCCGCCAGATTTTCGCTTTTCAGATGTGGTGGTTTCCCATTTAAATAAAGATTATAATAGTGTGAGCGCTGTTTTTTCTGAACTGGAGAAAATCACTCTGGAAAAATACATTATAGATTACCGAATTGAAAAGGTAAAGGAACTACTGGTATATACAAATGATACGCTACCGGATATTGCTTTTAAACTCGGCTTTAGCAGTGCGGCACATCTTTCCCGTCAGTTTAAGTCGCACACCGGTCTTAACACATCTTACTTTAAAGAGATCCGTAAATCGAAATTATCCCTGGGTGATCCAGATAGCTCATCTTAAAATTATATACAATTCACCTTGTATTGTATAACATTCCTCCCGGCATTACAAAATAGCTTTGTAGAAAATTGTAAAACATGTCATCAGTTATATCAATCCCTCAGAAATCTGCTACCACTTATAAAAAAAATGGTATTGTAAAGGAAACATTTCCGGTACTTGAAATGACCTGTGCAGCATGCGCCATTAGCGTCGAATCCATGTTGAAATCAGTTGCAGGTGTGCAGGACGCCG
>NZ_JBJMLX010000453.1:0-5312 GCF_045805085.1 Niastella sp. | reverse complement strand
TAATAGGCGCCTTACTTATCAGTGGGCTGGTGTTGTATTATTTCAGAAAACCGACTTACACATATATCTCAACACCATATGCAGCTACTAAAACCATATGGTTGCCTGATAGTTCAGAAGTGGTGCTGAATGCCAATTCATCTATCCGGTTCGACAGGAACCGTACAGCCGGCAAACGGGAAGTGTGGATAACAGGAGAAGCCTTTTTTAAAGTGCGCCATATTGATAAGGCCGGAGCCGCGCAACCCTTTGCCGTTTATGCCGGCGATGCGGAAATAGAAGTGCTGGGAACCGAGTTCAATGTAAAAGCTATCAACAATACAACCGGTGTGTTGCTGCAAAAGGGGAAAGTGCGGTTCAGTGTTCCAGGCAAAAAAGCCGCCGCCATCATGCAGCCCAACGAGTATTGCCAGTATTCAGCAGCGCAGGGAAAAATAACCACCCGTGTTGCGAATCCGGTGCTGTTCACTTCGTGGCTGGAAAAGAAATACCGGTTTGAAAAGGCGACAGTACAGGATGTTTGTGAAACTTTAAGCGAATATTTTGGGTTCGAATTTATTATACATAATAATAAACTGGATACACTGACCATTTCGGGTACGTTGGAATTGCAAAATGAACAGGTGCTGTTGCAGGTGTTGGGTGAATTACTCCATACAACGGTTACCAGGGAGGGAAACCAGGTTATTATTGAATAAGCGGAACGTAAACCAAAACTAAACGCAGTGCGCAAACGCAGAGCCTGATAAAAAAGCGTTAAGCGTTTATTGATTATGAGAAAAAGCCTTTTTAAAAAATGGCTTATTGCATGTAATTTATCCCTGTGTATGGTATTTACCGTGCAAGGACAGCGAATTGCCCCTAATCCCCAACCCTTAAAAGACGTAATTGACGCGCTCGAAAAGAAATTCAGCGTAAGCATCCTGTACCGCGAGCAACTGGTTCAAAACAGGAAAGTAACGCCCGATACTGCTGGTTGTAACAATGCCGATAAAGCCTTGCGCACCCTGTTAACTCCATTAGGGCTGACCTATAAAAAAGTATCGCCTACTCAGATCATCATTTCAGAAGTACCTGTTAATACAGATAAGAAGGAAAACACAACGGCTGAAACACAAAGCCTGTTGCGCGGAACCGTTCGCAATGAAAAGAACGAACCGGTACCGGGCGTTTCTATTATTGTGATCGGCGTAGACAAAGGAACCGTGACCGATACACAGGGAAATTATTCGCTGCCATTGGAAGAAGGCGCCCAAAAGATCTATTTCAGCAGCGTTGGATATAGCAGTTATGTGACCTCGGTTAAAATGCCACATACCGAAACTGTCAGGAATGTAACCCTGAACAGTACCATGACCGATCTTAGTGGGGTAGTGGTTGCCGTGGGCAGTCGTGCCGGCCAACGCACTTTTACCAACACTTCCCTGCCCGTAGATAATATCAATGGCGCCGATCTCATCAGTACCGGTCAGTTAACGCTCGACAAAGCATTACAATACCGCGCACCTTCTTTCAATACCGTGAACATGCCCGTGCATGATGCCACTTCTTTGTCTGATCCCTACGAGATCAGGAATATGGGCCCATGCCGCACCCTGATATTAATAAACGGAAAAAGAAAGAACCCCGGTTCGCTTGTATATATACAAACATCGCCCGGGCGGGGAGAAACAGAAACGGATCTCTCTGCCATCCCCATTGAATCCATAAAACGGGTGGAGATCTTACGCGATGGCGCTTCTGCCCAATATGGGTCGGATGCCATTGCCGGTGTTATGAACATCATTTTGAAAGACCGTTTTGAGTATACCAGTTTTAAGGCAAATACCGGCATAACCAGTAAAGGCGATGGTTTCTCTATTGGCAACAGTATTAACAGTGGCGTAAATATCGGCCAGAAAGGATTTGCCAACTATACCATCAGTTTTCAGAAGGAAAGCCGCACCAACCGGCCGGGTAAAGTAGATGCCGAACAGGATAACATCGACCTGGGTGATGGTACAGCTGCCGGGTTGGAAAAAGTAAAAGCCTATCTGGCTCAGTTTCCCGATGCCCGCAATGTGAATGGTACGCCGGCGATTACGGCCGCGCGCTTCCTGGTAAATACCGGCATACCGGTGAATGATAACGCTACCTTCTATGCGAATGCTGCCTATGTGTACAAGAACATTCAGAGTTATGCCAACTATCGCACCGCATACTGGAAACAGGACCCATATTATTTGTTGCATGATACAGCTACTACCTACCTGGGGTTTGGTCCTACCTTTGCCGGCGACCTCAACGACTATAACGCCACCCTCGGTTTTAAACAGGAGAAGGAACTATGGACAACAGATGTAAGCGCTACCATTGGCGGCAATAAGCAATTGTATTCGGTTAACAATACCTGGAACCCCGCGTTGGGCGCCCAAAGCCCCACCACCTTCAGGCCCGGTGGGTATGGCTTTCATCACGTAGTTGGAAATATTGATATTACCCATACGATAAATGAACACCTGGCCATTGCCTTTGGCTCCGAGTTCCGGAATGAAACTTTTACCATCATTGCCGGCGACAGGGCATCCAGTGTAGGTGTGGGACCAGTTTCATTTTCAGGCATTGCTAACATCAACGCCAGTACGTCGAACCGGTTTAATATGGGCGGCTATGTAGATGTTAGTTACGATGTATCTAAATCCATGCTGTTGAACGCTACTGCCCGGCAAGAATATTACAATGATTTCGGGGGCGCCTTTGTATGGAAGGTCAGCGGCAGAAAAAAGTTCCTGGGCGATAAACTGTCTGTTCGCTCCTCTTTGTCAACCGGGTTTCGCGCACCGGGTTTGCAACAGGTAAACCTGCAGATAGTACAACAGATCTTTACCCCCGGCATGGGTGTGCAAACAAAAGGCGTGGTCAGTAACAAAAGCAGGCAGGCCCAGGTGCTGGGTGTGCCCGCGCTGAAACCCGAGCGATCACAAAATTTCACCGCTGGTATTGGGTTACGCCCGACCCGCAATTTCAGTCTAACCCTCGATTATTATAATATCAATATTAGAGACCGGATCATTTTAAGCTCCGACATTGCACATACTGCCGATAATAATACACCGCTCGACACCGTATTAAGCGCCAATGGCATCATTGGCGTTAGTTTTTTTACCAATGGCATCAACACCAATACGCAGGGGCTCGACCTGGTGGCTACACTTAAAAATCTCCGCGTATTTAATGCCGGTCGCGTAACCATTAACCTCGCCGGTAATTATACCATGGCCAATAAGTTGCTGGGCATGGTAGCCAATCCCAAATTAATTTCAGCCGCAGGGCAGGAGATCTTTGATTATATGCAGGAGGCGTTGTTATTAACGAGCAGGCCAAAATTCAAAGCCATCCTGGGTAGTGAACTTTCGATAGGTAAATTGAGTGTTAATATAAACAACACGTTGTTTGGTCCGGCCACCTTCCGCAGTGCAGGTCTTGACAGGAATTTAAAAATGGTGTTTAAAACCAAACTCGTTACAGACGGGCATTTGGGATATCAATGTACGCGCTGGCTGGGCGTTTCCTTCGCCGTAAATAATATCTTCAATGTATTGCCTGAATATGTGTTGAAAACCCTGAACGAGGATGGCCGTGTCTTGTTAAATGATCCGGTTGCCGTTAAAAAGAATATCAATGCCGTTACTTTTAACGGCCGTTATGGTATTGCTACGTATGATGGATCGCACTTTAGTCAGTCGGGTACTACATTTTTACTGACTATTAATTGTAAGTTATAATCCCGTCACATCAACATTTCTCCTGTACATTTGTTTGTAGAAATCTAGCAAATGAACGCAGAACAACAACGGCTACAGGACCCCAGCTGGAAAAGATGGGGCTCGTATGTTTCAGACAGGCAATGGGGCACTGTTCGGGAAGATTACAGCGGCAATGGCGACGCCTGGAACAATACCACCCACGATATGGCCCGCAGCAAAGCCTGGCGCTGGGGTGAAGAAGGCATTGCCGGCATTTGCGATGATAAACAGTTGTTGTGTTTTTCGCTGGCATTATGGAATAAAAGAGATACCATTCTGAAAGAACGTTTGTTTGGGTTGAACAATCAACAGGGCAATCATGGTGAAGATGTAAAAGAGATCTATTATTACCTCGATGCCACGCCTACCCATTCGTACATGAAAATGTTGTACAAGTATCCGCAACAGGAATTTCCTTACGAATGGCTGATCCAGGAGAATGGCCGCCGCAGCCGGCAGGAGCCGGAGTTTGAATTGATAGAAACCGGTCTCTTCGATGAAGATAAATACTTCGATGTGTTCGTTGAGTATGCCAAGGCCGGTACCGATGACATCCTTATAAAAATAACCGTTCATAACCGCGGTAAGGACGCAGCCAGTTTGCATGTATTGCCTACCGTTTGGTTTCGCAATACCTGGGCCTGGGGCCGCCATGATTATAAACCCACTTTATACAAGAACGGCGATCATGCCATCCGCATCGAGCATGATCGGCTGGACGTATCATCCCTGTACTTTCAGGGAGCCGGCACCATGTTGTTTTGCGAGAACGAGACCAACAACCCCCGGTTATATAACTATGACGATAATCAAAAATATCCAAAAGATGGTATTGGCGATTTTTTGATCCATGGTAAAAAAACAGTGAACCCCGCCATGATGGGTACCAAGGCAGCCATTAATTATGAGCTCACCATTCCCGGCGGTTCCTCCCAAACCATTCGATTGCGGTTAAGCGATCAACATGCACCCAATGCATTTGAAGATTTTGATGCCATCTTTGAAGCCATGTTTGCCCAACGCATGGCAGAGGCCGATGCTTTTTATGGAGAGCTGCAACAAAATGTTCCCTCCGATGATGAAAAGCTCATTTTCCGGCAGGCCATAGCCGGCATGTTGTGGAATAAACAATTCTATTCGTATAAAGTGCAGCAGTGGCTGGATGGAGATCCTGCTTTGCCCACGCCGCCGCCTGAACGCTGGCGGGGCCGCAATAATGACTGGAAGCAAGTCAATAACGAGGATATTATCTCCGTGCCCGACAAATGGGAATTTCCCTGGTTTGCGTCGTGGGATCTCGCGTTTCACTGTGCCGCCTTCGCACACGTCGACCCGGATTTCGCCAAAGAGCAAATCATCCTGATGCTCCGCGAGTGGTACATGCATCCAAACGGGCAGGTCCCCGCCTACGAATGGGATTTCGGCGATGTCAATCCGCCCGTGTTGTCGATGGCCGCCCGGGCCGTATTCGACATCGAACGCTCTCATACCGGCAAGGGCGACTACGCTTTCTTGGAGCGCGTCTTT
>NZ_JBJMLX010000452.1:0-6023 GCF_045805085.1 Niastella sp. | reverse complement strand
TATCCCATTGTCGATCCCTGCTATTTTGGGAACCGTGATCTCGTTGCTGCTGGGTTTCAGAAGTAACCAGGCCTATGATCGCTGGTGGGAAGCGCGGCAGGTATGGGGCGCCATTGTGAACGACTCGCGTACCCTGGCCCGGCAGGTGATCAATTTTACCGAGAGCCAGTATGAAGAAGATGAAGTAATGCAGTTGCGGCAGCGAATGATTCGCAGGCAGATGGGCTGGTGTTATGCATTGGGTCAAAGTTTACGCCGGACGAATCCTGCCAGCGGACTTGAAAAATTTATCAGTCGCCGGGAACTGGAAAACCTAAGCCGCTTTAACAATGTGCCCATGGCAATGCTCGACCAGCATGGGCGTGATTTAAAACGTGCATTGGAAGAGGGATATATAAACAGGTATCAGCAAATGGAACTGGACCGTACGCTTACCCGTTTATGCGATGCCATGGGTAAATGTGAACGCATAAAGAACACGGTGTTCCCCAGCACATATAGTTTATATATTCATTTTTCCCTGATGCTGTTTATATGCCTGCTGCCGTTTGGCGTGATAGAACACTTTGGGTTTTTGGAAGTACCGTTGGTAGTGTCTATTAGCGCTTGTTTCCTGCTGATAGAAAAAATGGCCATTCATTTACAGGATCCCTTTGAGAACAAACCAACTGATACCCCCATGACGGCCATTGCCGGCACCGTTGAAAAGGATCTGCGGCAGCTGTTGCACGATCAGGAGGAACCGGAAGAAAAACGCCAGGGAGCATTCTATTATATCATGTAGGGTCAAGGAGGAAGTTTCAGGTTATGAGGCACAGGTAAGCAAGGCTCTTCGTAAGGGGAGCCTTGCTTGGTTTGTAAAAAAATTATTAACCCTTTTGTTATTTACATTCTTTTCTTAGTTTTGCATCCTCGATTATCACAACAATGATTAAAACCATCACATACAAAACAGGTATACGCGCAAATGCTGCGATCAGAGCAGTTATTGCCAGTACTTGTATTGTCTTTATAGGCAATGGGGAGACAAACCCATTTGCGGATAAGAGGGATTAATCATTTCAATAATAATAGTATTGAAGCCTCTTCATCCGGAGAGGCTTTTTGTTTGTCTTCCCGCGAAACTTCCTCAACAATCAACGAATCAATTTTTTAATCAGCAATATGAAATTCATAATCAAAACAATAATGAGCTCATTCCGGGAACACATTCCGTAATGGAAGGATTGTTTTGCATATTGCAAAAGGCCCTCCGTTACTGAACGGGGGGCTTTTTTTATTTATTCTATATCAAATACTATATGAAACGGCTACAACAATACAGGAATATTGGCATTATGGCACATGTGGATGCAGGTAAGACAACAGTTACAGAACGCATGTTATATTATACAGGGTTTATTCATCGCTTAGGAAATGTTGACAATGGCAATACCGTAATGGATAGTGATCCGCAGGAAGAAAAACGGGGAATTACTATTTCTTCCGCGGCCATCACTACCTATTGGAAGTATGCGGAGGATACTTACCAGGTCAACATCATCGATACACCCGGGCACGTTGATTTTGCCGCAGAAGTGGAAAGGTCTTTGCGCGTACTCGATGGCGCGGTGGCAGTGTTCTGCGCAAAATCAGGCGTACAACCACAATCAGAAACGGTATGGCGTCAGGCCAACCGGTATAATATTCCACGTATTGTTCTTATCAATAAAATGGATAGGCAGGGTGCGCAGTTTATGCGGGTGGTGAATGAGATCAGGCAAAAGCTACATGCGAATGTGGTGCCCGTTCAATTACCAATAGGAACTGAAGATGCGTTTAGCGGAATTATTGACCTGGTAGCAATGAAGGCGTTGTTATGGAACAGCGATGATGGAAAGAGTTATGACATTACCACTATTCCGGGTCATCTGTTAGAAGAAGCCGAACAGCATCGCAATCATTTACTGGAAGAATTGTCGCTGACCAGTGAAACCCTGTTTGAACAATTCACAACAGATGCGGAAAGCATTACGGTTGAAAGTATACATGAAGCGTTGCGTGCGGCCACTATAAGCAGACAATTGGTGCCCGTGTTATGCGGCGCCGCTTATAAGAACAAAGGTATACAACCATTACTCGATGCGGTGGTGCAGTATTTACCATCGCCGGTTGATATTCCTGCTGTTACAGGTATCGATCCGGATAATGACGAACCGGTAACTGTACGAACGGATAGAGAGGCGGCTTTTGCGGGGTTGGCCTTTAAAATAATCACCAACGATTATACAGGCAAACTGGCATTGGTGCGCGTGTATTCTGGTACATTAAAACAAGGCGATACGTTGTGGAATGGAAGAACAGGTAGGAAGGTGCGGGTGAGCCGGTTATTACGCATCATGTCTGATAAATATGAAACCGTTGAACAAATAGGCGCCGGGGATATTGGAGCATTGGTGGGAATGAAGGAAGTGCGAACGGGTGATACGTTGGCAGACCCTGAACATCTCGTGTTGTTGGAGAATATCCACTTCCCGGAACCCATGATCGGGTATTCCATTGAAGCCAAAACAGGCAAGGAGTCAGGCAAGTTAAGTGAAGCCCTGTCGCGCTTGCTCGAAGAAGACCCAACGCTGGTGGTGGAAGCAGATAAAGAAACCGGTCAAACCATTTTAAAAGGAATGGGTGAATTGCACCTGGAAGTGGTATTGGAGAAACTGGCTACAGAGTATGAAGTAGCTGTTAATAAAGGAAAACCGCAGATCGCTTACAAAGAGATCTTCACACAGCCTGTTCTGCACAAAGAGGTATTTAGAAAGCAGAATGGTGGTTCAGGCAGTTTTGCCGAGATCCATTTTGAGTTATCTCCGCGTGAACAGGATGTGCCGGGGTTTGAATTTATTAATGAGATCAAAGGCGGCGCCATACCGAAGGAGTTTATAGCTTCCGTGAACAAGGGTTTTGAAGCCGCTATGCAATCGGGTGCGTTGGCTGGTTATCCTGTTAACTCCATGCGCGTACGATTGTACGATGGAGCTATCCATGATAAAGATTCCAGTGCGCAGGATTTTGAACAGGTGGCTGGTATGGCCTTTAAAGCTGCTGCGGTAAAAGCGGCGCCCAGGTTGTTGGAACCTGTCATGCTGGTAGATGTATCAACACCCGATGAATATACGGGTGCTATCACCGGCGACTTAAACCGCCGACGTGGTGTCATCAGAGGCATTGAAATGAAAGACAATGTACAATGCATAAAAGCAGAAGTGCCGTTGTCAGAATTGTTCGGATATATTATGACGTTGCGGAGTTTATCATCTGGCCGGGCAGGCGCTTCGGTCACCTTTCATAGTTATCAATTGGTTCCAGGTAATATTACTGTTACTTAGTTACCCTTCAACAAGGCTTCCGAAAAGGAAGCCTTGTTTTTATGTACTTGTAATTCATGACATAACATTACCATCCAATGGGATTATGTTGGCGATTTGCATACCCATTTTCAGTTTGTGCCAATACCATAAGAAATAATTGCAGTCAGTGTTTTGTTATTTAGGATCTTTCATTAGCTTTGCACTATGATTCGCATTAATTCATATTTGCTGTCTGTATCGCTCAGTTGTTATAGCAACGAGCTGAAGGGCAGTTATATGTTTGCGAATAAAGTTGATAGATAAAAATACACTTTAATAAACGCACTAAAGCCCTTCAGGTCAAGCACTTGAAGGGCTTTTTGTTTTTAGCCCCTTAGCCCAACGGGAGAGGCTGCTGTCTGAGAAACAGTACAGTGTGAGTTCGATTCTCACAGGGGCTATTACTATGCCTAACGGTAAAGGGCAATAGTAACAATAAGAGCAGGTACTCAATACTGATATGGAGATTGGTCTGCAAAACCAATTCAATATGGGTTTAATTCCCATCCTGCTCTCAATGGAAGGTTAGCATAATTGGTAATGCAGCAGTCTTGAAAACTGCCATACGTGTAACAACGTTTACAGGTTCGAGTCCTGTGCCTTCCGCCTTCGCTCGCCGAAGCCTTGGCGTAGGCGAGCTTCGCTCATATTACGGCGAGCTTCGGCGGACAATGTCCGCCTGATAGGAGGCATATAGTAATGCCAAATAAATTTTGGAGAGTAGTCAGATACTGGTTTGCTGTGACATCCTGCTAAGATGTTTCTCGTTTAACCACGGGATGAAGGTTCGATTCCTTTGCTCTCCGCTTTCACCCGCCGAAGTCTTGACGTAGGCGGGCTTCGCTCTTATTAGGTCGAGCTTCGGACGCTTGTACCAGAGCTTCAGCGTCGGCGTACGGACAATGTCCGCCTGGTAAGAGACATTTATAAAGTGCTATATTTTCCCTGGGGCGTCGGTAACGATGGAGGAGTTACGCCAGACTGTAAATCTGGTACATTTGAAACACAGGGGGTTCGAATCCCTCACGCCCCGCAAAAAAATTGAAACGCCTTCAAGTCATTGGATTTGAAGGCGTTTTTAGTTCGAAATATTGCCACTGGTTATGGCCTTTTCAATTTAATGTTTGATTATCAAATTGTTGGTAGGTTCGAAGTGTATAAAAATTAAACTTTTTAGACGACCGGGATTTGCCGGATCGTGAACAAATACTATTTCACCCGGTTCTCAAGCTGCAAACCATTTACTCTGATAAACTCTTCTTATTATTGGTAACGGGCGCACATAATTGCGGGTACCGTATTCCAATTCCGCCAAAGTAATAACAGAGAGGGTGCGAATTACCGGAGTTTGGGAAAAATTCATACCATTGCAAAGTAAAAGCTGCCTTCATTCTAAAAACTTATTTATGCAGATAAAAGAATTCGATTATCAAAGCCTGGATGCTTTATTTGGCGACTATAAGGATCGTGTTCAGAAATTATTAAATGAGAATATAGACCTGAGCAAATTATCGGAGGTTGCGAAAAAGCCCATTGACTCGCTTACCGAAGATGATCTGGCGGCAATAGGATGTAAAAAGCAGTATGATGAGGAATTTCAGGAACTTTATGCCATAGAAAATTTAGATCATCTGAAATTATATGTAACCCGGGAAGACGGCCGGTATAACCTGCGAGGGTACATGCTTAGGTTGATCAAGCCAATCACTACTACCTCAGAATTGATTGAGGAAGCTCTTATTAAGTGGAAGTTAAAAATGAATTAGCGCTATCTATGCATCCATATATCCCATATTTATTGCATGATATTACGGCAGCGTACCGTACAGAAAAGCCTTGCCAGGAAAGAGAAAAAAGCTTTGCGGAAATTTTGGAAGAAATCAGCCGAATGAAAGAGGATCGAAAATATACTTTCGGCTACTTCTGTGGGCTAAAGAAAGATGATTTTCCTCCTTCTGACCAGCTTCTCAAGAAAGAAATGAAAATGGTAAGCAGCGCTTTTAAAAAGATGATGCGTAGCTGGAATCTACAATGTTGGTTGCCCAAGACACTGCCTGTTAATCTGGTCTATGACCTGCTGATCCGGACGCTGGAACGCAAGATCAATCCTCTGGAGTCTGGCATAGTACAGTTTAGTTATTGCAGTATGAATACTGCCAGTTGTTTGCTGGGGCTGCATTGCACTTGTTTAAAACAAAAGGCTTCCGAAGGAGGAGGCAGTTTCATTGAGATCAAGCTTTAGCTTCTGCCAGATTAAATAATACAATATCTGCTTACGGCTCATTTATCTCGTGTATACCATGGGCGGGGGAAATAAGACGACGGCTCTGGCATGTGATTAAAGAACGAATTTCCTATATTCTTTTCTTGCACAAAGATATTATTTTTGTCTTCATCACTTAACCATTCATCTTTCGCATTTATTAATGGATCATACCAATTCACTTTGTGTTGCGCCCAGTTTAACCATTCCTTTAATTCATCCGTCAAAGTATTTGTTTTTTCTGCCTGCTTTTCCAGTTGTTCTAAATAAGCACGAAGATGTTGTGCAAGCTGCCACCTGTCAGCGTTCGCTACCAATTTTCTGAATTCGTTTAATTCCTGTTTTTGCCGCTGCTCCAAGGCCTTACGCTGTCT
>NZ_JBJMLX010000451.1:0-11500 GCF_045805085.1 Niastella sp. | reverse complement strand
TGAAGATACGGCCGGTTGCAACGGTATGCGCTTTCAATGCCGGGTAAAAGCCATTACCAAAACAGGAACCATCAGGGCAGATACTTCGGGCCTGCGCGTGCAGCATGCAACAGAACTGGTATTGATCGTCTCCGCCGCCACCAGCTTCAACGGTTTTGATAGATGTCCCGATAAGGAAGGAAAAGACGAGCAGGCGATGGCCGCTGCCTTGATCAATGCGGCAGCAAAAAGATCGTATTCGGACTTGCAACAGGAGCATGTGAAAGATCATCAACGCTATTTTAATCGCGTTTCGTTTATCCTGGAGGATACCGGCGCTGCAGCTAATTCAAATAGCATGCTGCCTACCGATAAACGGTTAAAAGCGTATTCAGCAGGCGCGTATGATCCTGCACTGGAGACCTTATACTACCAGTTCGGGCGTTACCTGCTGATCGCTTCATCGAGGCCGGGCGGGCCGCCGGCTAATTTGCAGGGTATCTGGAATAAGGAATTGAGAGCTCCCTGGAGTTCCAACTATACCATCAATATCAATACGCAGATGAATTACTGGCCGGCAGAAAGCACCAATTTGTCTGAAATGCATACTCCGCTGCTGGAATGGTTGAAGATTCTTTCAGTGACCGGTGCCCGGGTGGCCCGTGAGTTTTATCATTGCAATGGCTGGGTGGCGCATCATAATTCAGATCTCTGGGGTTGCGCCAACCCCGTGGGCGACCTGGGCGCCGGAGATCCCGTGTGGGCCAACTGGTATATGGGGGGCAACTGGCTTTGCCAGCATTTATGGGAACATTATGCATTTACCCGCGATAAGAAATTCCTCGCAGAAGCCTACCCGATCATGAAACAGGCCGCTTTATTCAGTCTCGACTGGCTGGTGAAGGACAGCAGTGGTTATTGGGTAACGGCGCCTTCCACTTCTCCCGAAAATAAGTTTCGCGATGCAACAGGCCGGGCGCAGGCTGTATCTGTTGCTACAACGATGGATATGTCGATCATCTGGGACCTTTTTACGAATGTAATAGAAGCGTCCGAAGCGTTGAATACAGACCAGTCATTCCGCAGCCGGTTAACCGAAGTAAGAAAAGACCTGTATCCCTTAAGAAAAGGAAGCAAGGGTGAATTACTGGAATGGTATAAAGAGTTTGCAGAAACAGACCCGCAGCACCGCCATGTATCTCACCTGTTTGGTTTGCATCCGGGCCGCCAGATCTCGAAGAACAATACGCCGGAGTTCTTTGCAGCCGCAAAGAAAACGCTGGAGATAAGAGGAGATGCCGGCACCGGCTGGAGCCGTGGATGGAAGATCAACTGGTGGGCGCGTTTGCTGGATGGCGATCATGCCTATACACTCATCCGGCATTTGTTGAACTATTCCGGCGCCGACGGTAAAGGCGGAGGCGGCACCTATCCAAACCTCTTTGATGCGCATCCGCCATTCCAGATAGATGGCAACTTTGCGGGAACTGCAGGTATAACCGAAATGCTGGTGCAAAGCCATTTGGGCGAAGTACATCTTTTACCCGCCCTGCCAGCTGCATGGAAAGAGGGATCTATAAAAGGATTGAAAGCCCGGGGCGGTTTTACGGTAGATATACAATGGGCAGAAGGGAAGCTGCGCAACGCAACCATCACGGCGGTCACCGATGGCGTCTGTCGTATCAGGAACAACAGGGTATTCCTGGTGAATGCAGCCAGGGCAAAACCGGAAGGTGATGATTTCGTGCTATCCGTAAACATGAAGAAAGGGCAGCGGTACAATATTCAACCACATCAATGATTTTTTGGTTGTTTTGCCGACCACTCAATGGCCTGCTGTATCAGTCTGCGGAAATTAGGATTGGAATAACCTGAAGGGCCATGACCTAACTGGATGTATATAACATCAGAATTTCCGTAATGATTGATCCAGGCGAGGTAGCGCATACTTTTGGGATGTGTGGTACTGAGCAAAGGTTTCACCTGTGGTAATATCTCAACGTTACCATACACTTCATCAACTATGTCAAAATCAGGAATGCCGCGCATCACCGGATGCTTCCTGTTTTCCACTTTCACCGGGATGGTCACATCGTGTTCATAGTTGGCATTCAGCGTATCGCCATGTACCACTACCGGATGTGTATGGTATTGCCCGCCCAGGATTTTTATGAATTCAGGCCAGTTTTGATACGACACCAACGAATGATGCAGAAAGACCATGTTTGTGCCTTTTTTTAACAGCCTGATGTAGGCTTCCTGTTGTGCCGGGGAGATGGAATCAACCAGGTCGTAAAACACGAGCACATTATACTTATTTACTTCGGGTGATGCGATCAGCATATTGGCCTGTGGCTGAACAAGCGTATCATATGTAATGGAAGGAATGGAATCAAAAACGTCATAAAAGGGCTCATGTTTAAATCCATGTCCCCCGCTTACAATAAGTACCCTGATCTTTTGCTGCTGAGCGAAAGAGAAATGCACACCCCCTATGAATATAAAAAAACATACATATAGCTTATAGTAATGAGCGTTTTTTTTCATCTGGTTAAGTTACACTTTTTATTCCCCCCGAAAGGCCGGCCGCTGCCATGACCCCGGCTGCATGGGTATAAAATGTTGCTTTGCAAGGTAGCAAATGTTGCCCGGTGCCTTTACCGCCCGCCTGGCTGGTATTTGGCACTTTACTTGTTCTATGGAAGGCTTATTATATATAATCCTTACCATACTATGAAACAGTTCTTTTTAACCGGTTCGTTGTTTTGCCTGCATATAGCACTTCATGCCCAGAATGTGCAGGTTAACGTGAAGATCTTTAATAACAGAAAAGCGGTTTCTCCGTATATCTATGGCCGCAATAATTCCATTACAGACTTTATAGGAAATCCTGTTTCAGCAAGTAACTGGCAGCTGTATAAAGATGCTGGGCTGAATTTCTTCCGGGAAAATGGCGGCAACAACCTTACTAAACACAATTGGCGGCTTAATCTTAGCAGTCATCCCGACTGGTATAATAATGTATATAATTCTGATTGGGATTATGCAGCACAAACCCTTCATCAGAATATCCCTGCTGCTCAGGGTATGTGGGGATTTCAGCTGATTGGCCAGGCCGCCCGCACAACTGCCAACAATTTCAATGATTGGGCCTATAATAACTCACAGTGGTGGTCTGGTGTAGGTCAAAACCTTGCAGGAGGTGGCGTTATGAATACGGCCGGCGGCAGCCAGGCCCTGGTGAATGGAGATCCCAGCCAGTACCTGGAACTGTGGACGGCGGATTCTACCACCGGTATCCTGACCCATTGGTTCGGAAGTGGCGGTCTGGGCCTTGATTCTACGAAGATCAGGTACTGGAATATGGACAATGAAGTAGAGATCTGGTCGGGCACGCACGACGATGTGATGCCCGTTCAACCCGATGCAGAAACATTCATGCAATCTTATTTTGCAGTAGCCAAAAAAGCAAGGGCGCTTTTTCCCGGTATTAAGTTAACAGGACCGGTAAGCCCGAATGAATGGCAATGGTTTAATTGGGGCGCTGCACCGGTTACCGGGTCCGACGGCAAAAAGTATCCCTGGTTACAGTATTTTATTAAACGGGTGGCTGAAGAAGAACAAAGCACGGGGATCAGGTTACTGGATGTCATCGATCTTCATTTCTATCCTTCCAGTTCTTCGGCTTCGAATGTGGTTCAATATCACCGGGTGTTTTTTGACAGTACTTATATTTATCCCGAAGCCAACGGCGTACATGTGGTGAATGGGGGATGGGATAACTCCATACAGATAGAAAATGTTTTTGGCAGATGCCAAAAGTGGCTCGACCAATACATGGGCCCCGGCAACGGCGTTACTTTTGCTGTATCTGAAACCGCTACGGCGCTTCAAAATGATCCGAATGGCGTGGCCGTTTGGTTTGCGTCAATGATGGGCGAGTTCATGAACCATGGTGTAGAATACTTCTCTTCCTGGAACTGGGATATAGGCATGTGGGAAACCCTGCACCTGTTTAGCCGGTATAACAAAAGTAATAGTGTACAAGCTACTTCCAGCGATGAACTGAATGTATCCGCCTATACAACCGTTAATAACAATAATGATTCAGTAACAATAGCGCTGGTTAACAGATCTCAAAGCCAGTCAAAGACTGTTGTGATAAACTTTTCCGATTTCCTTCCTGCAAATCAGGCTGCAAAAACATTAACGCTGAGTAACTTACCGGTGGGTACAGAAACCTTTGTATCGCATAGCAACAATGCGCTGCAATCCGGAAACATTTCGCCGCTAAACAATACGTTGCAGGTTACACTGGCGCCCATGTCAATTACTTCTCTGATAGTTACCGGCGCTGCAGTGGCGCTTCCACAAAACCTGCTCGCTTTCACCGCATCGAAGGGCGATAATAAAGTGATCCTGAATTTCACCACCACCAACGAATTGAAAGTTGCTTCATTTGATGTGGAAAGAAGCGCGGATGGTTCGTCTTTTACTAAAATTGGTACGGTAACAGGGGAAGGCGCTACTGCGGAGTATACCTACATCGACGCACACCCCTTGCCATCAGTGAATTATTACCGGCTTAAAATGATAGACCAGAGTGGGAGTTATTCCTACAGCAAAATGGTAACCATCCGCTACGATAAAAATGGTTCTATCGCTATCTTCCCCAACCCGGCTAAAGAGGTGTTAACTGTTCAATTACATCTGCCGGCAGGCGCCATCTCGCTTCAAATAATTGACGGAATGGGACGCAGGGTGAAAACGATGACATTGCAATCCTCAGGTAGCTCTTTATCAACGGCTATAGATCTCAGCGGGCTGGCCGCAGGGCAGTATTATCTTCATGCCGGCAGCGAAAATATAAGTTTTATAAAACAAAAATAAACAGGTAACCGCCCCGGGACTTTTCGTAATCAGATCGGAAAGTCCCGGGGTACCATTTATTGCAACTGTAGCTGCACGATCATCTCTGTTTTGTCTTCTTTATTGGCGATCCCACTCAATACAATGTCACTTTCACTTTAAAAGGGACCTTTTCAAACCCGGTCTGCAACATTTTTTGCCATCATCTGCAACATTTGAGGACCCTGTTTCAAAGAACATCCGGGTAGTTTTACAGCACGTCTATTAAATATCACAAAGACGCTGAACCTTTGAAAACAGAAAGAATGAAAATCACCTGGCAGGTCAAAATAATGGGGCTTCTCCTTGCTGTACTGTTTTGTATAAGCTGTCAAAAAAAGGCGACCCCGGTTGCTCAGCAACTGTCTGCCCCCCCATCAGTGAGCAAACAGCTCTATCCAACCTATAACACATCGCCCCAGGCGCCTGATTCCACAGGCATGAGCACCGCTGTGCAACTGGCTGCCAAATTCAAATTAGGCTGGAACATTGGGAATACCATGGAAGCTACCGGCGGAGAAACCAGCTGGGGCAATCCCCTCATCACCGAATCTTTGTAACGAAAGAAGCATTGGCCCGTGGAATAAAACCTTTCTGGTGGGATACAGGTGGAGCGCTGGACAGGAGGAATAACACAGTAAAGGATCAGCGTACAATTGATGCTCTTATGGCGGGAGCCAAATAGAGATATTTATTCACTTAAACGATTGACACTTTATGAAAAAAAAATTACTTGCCTTTCTCTGTGTATGGCTCTTGATTAATTTGTTTCAGGGCAACGAAACGAAAGCTCAATCTGCCAACTATGTCTGGAAGAATGCACCTATTGGCGGGGGCGGATTTGTAACCGGCATCGTTACCCACAAAACATCGGGCGACAGGTATTGCCGCACCGATGTAGGCGGTGCTTACCGCTGGGATGCCGCGAACAACAAATGGGTTCAGTTGCTCGACTGGCTTGGCGATTCACAAAGTGACCTTTATGGAGTGGAGGCCCTGGCGCTTGATCCGCAGAATGCAAATAATGTTTATATGCTCTGCGGAACCAATTATACTGGCTCAGGAAAGTCTGCTCTATTAAAGTCCACCGATAAAGGAAATACTTTTACTTATACAGACCTTACCGCTAAGTTTAAAGTGCATGGAAATGGAAGTGGGCGCGGTAACGGTGAACGCCTGGCTGTTGACCCCAAAAATAGTAATATATTATTCTGTGGAACAAGGGCGAACGGGTTGTGGAAGAGTACAGATGCCGGCGTTACCTGGAACCAGACCTGGAGCGGTGTAACTACCACAACCAACGGTAACGGGATCTGTTTCGTGCTTTTTGATCCTTCAGGCAGTGTGGTAAACGGAGCCAGTCAAACCATTTACATCGGCGTTTCCCGCACCGGCGGCGGCAATGTTTACAGGAGCACCGATGGCGGCGCCACGTTTACCGACATTACCGCTACCACCGGTTTTATGCCCCACCGCGCAGCGTTGCAGGGAACTACCATGTATGTTACTTATTCTGATAACGAGGGACCGCAATCTACTAACGGAGATGGGAAGTTATATAAGCTCAATACGGCTACCGGTGTATGGGCAAACGTTACCCCCGTTAGTTCGAAAGATTATTGCTACGGCGGCGTGAGTATAGATCCTACTAATGTTAACAGAGTGATAGTTTCTACCAGTGGCATTTACTGGAACAACCAGTTTGGTACCGGCTGGGGCGACTTTATTTTCCTCACTACAGATGGCGGATCGACCTGGACGCTTAAGAATGGCACCAACGCCACCTATGATGCGAACGGCATGGGATGGTCTTGCTGCGGTGCGGTCAACTGGATGGACTGTATCGAGTTTGACCAGTCTAATCTAAATAAAGTTCGCGTAGTAGGCGGAGGTGGGATCTATACCTGTTCCGATATTACCGCCACAAATTGTTCCTGGAAATATGATGTGACCAGCATTGAAGAAACAGCATTGCTAGACGTAACAAGCATTCCCGGCGGTTCGGTTATCTCCTCTTTCGGCGACGTAACAGGCTTTGTGCATGAGCCGCTGACTGCTATTCCGCAGGCAAAATTGTCTCCTATAGACGGGAATAATCAGAGCATTGCTTATGCGGCCGGCAACACAAACAGGGTCGTAAGAGCTTCTAACGGTGGAAACGTTGTTTATTATTCCAACGATAAGGGCGCTACCTGGACGGGATGCGCCACTAATATGGGTACAGATGGAAAGGTTTCCATCAGTGCAGATGGAGGCACCATACTGCACTGCCCTGGAAGTTCTTCAACAACCTACTATACTACGAACAACGGAGGCAGCTGGACTGCTTGTTCGGGTGTATCCGTCCAATACGCTGCTCCGGTGGCTGACCAGGTAAATGCAAATTATTTCTACATCTTCTCGCCGAGAACCGGGGAGTTATTCAGAAGCACCAATAAGGGAGTCAGTTTCTCGGTAGCAGGCACGCCGGGCGCATCAAGCGCGAATTATCCATGGGAACCAACCCAGATAAGGACAGTGCCGGGGTTTGAAGGTCATGTGTGGGTACCCCTTTTCAACAATGGATTAAAATATTCAACCAACGCCGGAGTAGCTTATACTACTGTTCCCAATGTAACTTATTGCAAAGCGCTGGGGATAGGAAAAACGATGCCTGGAGCCAGCTATCCGACTGTTTTCATCTGGGGAACAGTGTCTGGCGTAACCGGCCTTTTCAGATCAACCGATCAGGGGGCTACCTGGCTCAGCTTAAATGATGATGCCCATCAGTTCGCAGGCGCCCCATTACTCGTGGGCGATATGAACGTTGCGGGAAGGGTATATATGAGCGCCGGCGGCGGAAGAGGTTTAATTTACTGGGAGCCTGCCTGTACACCTTCTGCCATCACCCCGTACGTACAGGTTAACGGCGGAACCTGGCAGCAGACAGCCAATGGTACTTTAGCTTCAGGTGGCAGCGTATTGTTTGGCCCTCAGCCCGTCACGGGAGGATCGTGGAGCTGGAGCGGTCCGAATAATTTTAGTGCTACTACGCGTGAAGCAGGCATTTCAAATCTCCAGGTGAACCAGGCAGGGAACTATGTGGCCACCTATACCAACAGCGGCGGATGCCAAAGCATGCAGACCTTTAGCCTCAACGTGACCGGCTCTATACTGAGAGAATACTGGACAGGCATTAGCGGAACGGCTATCAGCAACCTCACCTCCAATGCCAATTATCCAAACAACCCTACGGGTAGCGGTCAGCTCACCAACCTCGAAGGCCCCACAAACTGGGCGGATAACTATGGAACACGGATCCGCGGATATCTCTATCCGCCTGCCAGTGGAAGCTACACGTTCTGGGTAGCGGGAGACGACAACACCGAGCTGTACCTGAGCACCAACGACAACCCGGCTAATACATCAAGAATAGCTTACGTAAGCGGATGGACGAATTCAAGAGAATGGACTAAGTACAGCACCCAGCAGTCTGTAACCATTAACCTAACTGCCGGTCAGAAATACTACATAGAGGTCCTTCAAAAAGAAGGTAGTGGGGGAGATAATGTAGCAGTAGCCTGGCAGGGTCCCGGCATTACACAACAGGTGATCGCGGGGAACTATCTTTCTCCTTTCATTCCCGGCGGAGGTGCAAGAATAGCATCGCAGGTGAACATTATTAATGAAGATGCTATCAGCCTGTATCCGAACCCAGCCAGTTGCGGACGGTTTACGATCATGCTGACGCAAGCTTCCGAAAATGCGGTTGTAAGTATTTATGATAACCTTGGCAGAATGGTGTACGAAAAGATCGCTGCCGGCGGTAACAGGTTAGCAATCAATTCGCAGCTTAAGACAGGGATCTACCTTGTAAAGGTAAAATCGAAAGCAGGCAGCTTCAGTAAGAAGCTCTTTGTTAAATAACAAATTTCTCAACAATTATTGGGAATGCCTCACCCGAAGCATTCCCAATTTTTTAAATTATGACAGTTTTCAAAATGAGTTTTACAAAAACAATTCTTTTAGTAGGGCTTTTTATTGCAACGTTCCATCAGTTACAGGCACAGCAGGTTGCTCAATTACAAAGTCCCGACAAGTCCATTGCGCTACAGGTATCCTTATCAGCTTCAGGTGAAATTCAATACAGCATACAAAGGTCTGGCGTTAATGTCATTCAACCTTCAGCGTTAGGCGTGATGATGAAAGGCCATGATTTTATCCAGGACATGAAACTGGTCAACGCATCAAAACCGGAACGCATAACAGACAGCTACCAAACGAAGAATGCAAAAAAAAGCAACATTCTTTACCAGGCTAATCAATTGGTGATGTCCTTTGCTAATAAAGAAGGGAAAAAAATGGCGATCATTTTCCGGTTATCCAACGACGGGGCGGCTTTCCGGTATTCTTTTCCCTGGATAAAAAACAATGAAACGATAGTTGAAGAACGTTCCGAATTTTCATTTGGCAAAGAAACAAGAGCCTGGTTGCAACCCATGAGTGAGGCAAAAACAGGTTTCGAACATTGCCATCCTTCTTATGAAGAGCATTATTTACAAGACATATCTGTTGGCACGGTATCGCCTTTAAAGTCAGGATGGGTGTACCCTGCTTTGTTTAAGACAAATGATACTTGGGTATTGATCACCGAAGCGGCGCTTGATGGTACTTATTGCGGTACAAGACTGATCAATGATTCTGCCTCGGCTGTTTATTCAATCGGCTTTGCCGATCCCAGGGAAGTGTTTACAGGCGGGGGCCATTTACCGCAAAACAATAAGCCCTGGCTTACACCGTGGCGTATTATAACAATTGGAAGTTTGAAAACAATTGCAGAATCAACATTGGGCACCGATCTGGCGCCGGCAACAGCATTAAAGGATGCCTCTTTTGTAAAACCCGGAAAAGCCAGTTGGAGTTGGATCAACAGCAAGGATGACAACATTACTTTCGATGAACAAAAAAAATATATTGACTATGCATATGACATGCACTGGCAATATTGCCTCATAGATGCAGACTGGGATACCAGGATCGGATATGATAAAGTAGCTGAACTGTCAGCATATGCAAAACAAAAAAATGTAGGATTGCTGTTATGGTACAATTCTGCAGGAGACTGGAACACGATCAAATATCATCCTAAAGATAAATTGCTTACGAAAGAAGGAAGGGAAAAAGAATTCAGTCGTTTGCAGGCAATGGGCATAAAAGGCGTAAAGATCGATTTCTTTGGTGGAGATGGTCAGAGCATGATCCAATATTACATCGACATTCTGAATGATGCGGCAAAATATAAGCTGCTGGTGAACTTTCACGGCGCTACATTGCCCAGAGGCTGGCAAAGAACATATCCACATCTAATGACAGCCGAAGCCATTTATGGAATGGAGATGGTAACATTTGACCAGACTGCAGCCGATCAACAAGCCAACCATTGCGCTATGTTGCCGTTCACCAGGAACGCATTCGACCCCATGGATTTTACACCCATGAATCTTACCGGGCTTACGTCGTCAAATTGTATCAGAAAGACCACGCCCGCCTTTGAACTGGCCCTTTCGGTCTTATTCTTATCGGGCATCCAGCATTATGCACAATCACCGGAAGGAATGGTTCGCGTACCGGATGATGTAAAAGCGTTTTTAAGAAAATTGCCCGGTAACTGGGACGATGTGAAATTTATAGAAGGCTATCCCGGTAAATACGCTGTCATTGCCCGCAGAAGCGGCAACAAGTGGTACATTGCAGGTATTAATGGAGAAAAAAATGAAAAGAAAATCAATCTTGATGTTACCTCATTTAAAAAGAACAATGTAACGCTGTTCACAGATGGAACCGGAGATGAACTGTTTTCAAAAGCCCTTCTTAATGCGGCAAAGCAGAAAAAATGTGATCTTACGCTGCAGGCAAATAGTGGATTTGTTATGCTGCTTGAATGATCGTTTTTAGCCAGTTTCGCAGCAACCTTGTTTTCCGCTGGTCAATTTAATGTCTTATCAAGTATCTGTACGATTTTGTTTCTGTCAACATCTTGTACATTGCTTAGGATTATAACGGCGGTTTTATTTTTTAACCTTCTTTCAAAAAGCGAAGTATAACCAAAAACATTCCCGCCATGTGACACAGTTTTTCCATTTGTTGTATCGTCGCTGATAAACCATCCATAGCCATATGGAGCCTTCACGACTGTGTACATCAATTCTTTTTCTTTCTGTTTTAACAGCTTATCGGAATATAATGCCTGGTCAAATATTAGTAGATCCTCAACAGTTGAATAGATCGAAGAGGCGCCAATGAAGATCTCGTGGCTGGCAACAGGCATTGCGTTTTGAAAATGTCCATCTCTATTTAAATAACCCATCGCCCTGTTATTTAAAATAGCCTGGTTGTAGATGATGCCGGTATGGTTCATGCCTGCCGGCGTTAAAATATTTTCCTGTAAAATGTCCGCATAGCTCCTGCCTGTAATTTTCTCTATAATAAATCGTAACAGGATGTAGGTTGACGAGGCATATTCGAATTGCGTACCCGGCTTAAAATGAACAGGTGTTTTTTGTAACCCTTCCATAAACTCTTTCTCGTTCCACGACGCAAAATCGCAGTTTAAACCAACAAAATCCTGGATCCC
>NZ_JBJMLX010000450.1:0-25984 GCF_045805085.1 Niastella sp. | reverse complement strand
CAGGAACGGAGCAGGATTGGAATGATGGGTTAGCTTTTTTACAGAACCATGTTACTCTGATAGAAGTATTCTATTTTCTTTTAAACTCCAGGAATCCGTTTGGTGAGGAAAAAGAAACAAAGAACACGATCCAGTTGAAATGGCTGAAAGATTACCTTGTTGCAGCAGATAAGAATACGGTAACCGCACTTATTAGACAATATAGCGGAGTCTATGATCAATATAGTAAAAGTGGCTTCAATCCATATTTTCTGGGGTTGCTCATGGAATGTTTACCTGCAGAAGTAGATGGGTATTTGCAGTCGAACCTCGAAGACGGGCAACTATTCAATTTAGGTGCCATATATCCGGCCCTGAATTACAATGGGGAAAAATACCTGGCGTATATTATTGAGAGAATAAAGGTACATCAGGGTTATAGTAAGGACCGCACTAATGTAGAGGACCGCTTCTTTGTGCTCATGATGCTGCAATATAAACATCCGGGGTCGGTAAATGACCTGTTGATAGATGTTGCGAATGATTATCTGTCATTGTATCCTGCCATCAATAAGGATGGTTGGGAAAGAACAATTAATGATGGAAAAGACAGGTATATAATGAGTACGTTGGCTGGTAAGATCCTAATGGAAGCAGATCCTGTGAGCACCAAAGAAAAATTATGGAACCTTATACAGCAGACCAAATATTTGCACCAAACTTTGTTGAATTTACTGTTTAACACGTTCAAGGCAGAGGCCCTTCCCTTCCTGTTGAAAGCGCTAAAGGCATCTACAGATGATGTAACCTATCACGAATACGTGCTGGATCTGATAAAGAAATTTGACAGTGACAAACACAATGAAGCTTTATGGGAGTTGGTATTGCATAAATCGAAACAGGTTCGCCAGTTGGCAGTGCAGGAACTGGGACAAGCTGAAAATGCCATTGAGAAAACTACCGTTTTGTTGAATCATAAAAGAACTGATGTTCGACAAACAGCCGCCCAGATATTAAGTATAATACCTTCACGGGAGGCAAAAGCCGTTTTACGAAAAGCAATTGCCGGTGAAAAAAATGATGATGCCAGAGACGTAATGTTGCTGGCTGTGGCGGAAGAATTATATGCGAATATGGATGATGACATGCTGGCGCAGGTGGTAGCAGATGCACGCGAACGGGGGAAGCTTGCAACACCATTGGAAGCGTGGTTGAGTGAAGATGCCCTGCCTGCTTTGTATTATTCAAATGGTAAGCAATTAAGCAACGATGAGGTGCGCTTTTTACTGTACCGGATGAGCCGGGTAAAAACCATGCGTTCAGACCTGGAAGCCAGGCTGGTAATAAACAGGCTGGATAAAGAAAGGTCAGCCGGTTTTGCCTTACACCTGATCAAACTGTTTATTGATAAAGAAACCAGGCCCGAACATAAATACTTACTCGCTTTATCGGCTTTGCTGGGTAATGAAGCGGTGGCAGATAAAATACGTATTACCATTGACAAATGGATAGATGATAGCCGGTTTAAAATGGCTGAGTACGGCGTAGGCGCGCTGGCGTTGCAGGGAAGCAATAAAGCATTACGCTGGGTGGAGTTATACAGTCGTAAATACAAAACTAAAAAAGCCAATGTAGGAGCCGCTGCCTTATTAGCCCTGGAGGCTGCTGCAGAAGAATTGAATATTACAGTGTATGAACTTGGTGATCGCATTGTACCTGACTTTGGGTTTGAGGGCTTGTTCAGGGAGTTTACCATAGATGGCGACAACTATCGCGCGTTTATTGACAGCAATTTTAAAATAGCATTTTTTAACGACGATAATAAAAAACTGAAGGCTATCCCTGCCAGTGCAGCTAATGAACTAAAAGATGAGTTTAAGGCTATTGCAAAAGAGGTAAAGGACATCGTAAAGTCACAATCATCGCGTCTGGAACATTACCTCGTGGTACAACGCCGGTGGAACAAAGAACAATGGGAGCAATTCTTTTTAACCAATCCGGTTATGTTTATATATGCCACCAAATTGCTTTGGGGCATATATGATAATGGTGTGCTGAAACAATGTTTTTATTCCCAGGAAGACACCACGTTGATGGATGCCGAAGACAACGAAATCTCAATTGAATCAACTGCGCAAACAGGCATTGTGCACCCTTTGCAGCTATCGGCAGAGGAGTTGAAAAAATGGCAACGTAAATTTTTTGATCTTTCCATTGAGCCGGTTTTCCAACAGCTCGATCGGAACATTCATCCATTGGCGCCCGAACACAAAGATGTGACTGTAGTAAGAACCTTTGATGGCATCAAAACGGAATCCCGTTCAATCAGGGGCACGCTTGAAAGATATGGCTGGCGTAAAGGCCCTACTGGTGACGCAGGTTCTATTAATACGTTCTTTAAAGATGAAGAGGCCAGCGATATAATGGCGGTGCTGGAAGTAGAAGGGGTATTTGTATCGGGTTTTGATTCAGATATGGACGCCGAGTTAGGTAGATTGCATTTCAGGCAGCGGCTGGGAAAGAACAAATGGGTACCGCAACCAAAAGACGATAAAGACCCTGTATTGATTCCCTTGGGCAATTTGCCTGAAGTATTTTATTCCGAAGTAATATCGGCCATTAAGGCTATTAAAGTGCGCACAATGAGTGACGCCGGATAAAGCGAAGCAGGAAGTAAAAGGTAGGAAGTATGAAGCTCGCGAATGTTGCACCTCCTACTTCTTACCTCTTACTTCATAAGCTAAAATTACTTACGCGTATAGGTTTTAAAATAACCACATTCCCTGATCGCTTCTTTATAAAACTGCGTGTTGGCGTATTGTTTTAATGATACAAACCCATTCCAGGCTAAAAAGTCAGGTTGGCTGCCATGATCGCCATCCTGGGAATTTTTACTACTGAAGATCTTTTCATCATAATATTTATTACGCTCACATTTGGCCAGCATAAAATGGCATTTTGCCTTTTGCTCGTCAGTTTTGGCGGCCTTTAATCCCAGCGTATAATATTTAGTGGCAAGGTCCATACTGCTGGGGGCGTTTTCAAAAAAATTGACTGAATAATAAAAAGGCCCATCCACCTTACTATCATAAAAAGCCCGGGCATTGCCATACCAGGTAATATTGTAATACGCGTTGGCCAGCAGCATGGCATTAGTGTATATATCCGTACCGGCTTTTATTTTATCCTCCATGTCCTTCATTTTTTTTATCAATGCCAGCTTGGTGTATTTTATTTTTTGCGGCGCTTCATGATCGCAATCATGGCAATCCTGCAAACGTCCCGTAAAGGGATTGCCCGGCAGTACTTCTGTAAGGGCGGCTGCTTCTAATTTTGCAATAGCCTCGCTTAAATTCTCTTTATAAACTAATTGGATGGCCTGGTATTCGAGCAGGTCGTTCACCGTTAAAGGGTACTGTTTGGCATATAATGCTTCGTAAGGCGTTTTATTGGGTTTGTTCAGGAAGCTCTTCATGGCTTCTATGTTTTTCTCATCTTCATAAAATTCCTTGTAGTTATTAAAGCAAGCCGCTTTAACAAGCTCCTGTTGATTTTTATATTGTAAAGCCAGCGCTGCTTTTATCGAATTAATGGCCGCCTGTTTCCTTACTTCAATTTTTGACTGGTCATTCAGTAACCATTCAAGATCGGGCAGGATGGCTTTTTCCAGTTTGCTGTCTGCCCTGGATGTACTGGCAACTGTATTCAGTAATTTCAGTATACGAAGTTGGTCCTGTACCGCTTTTTCTTTTGGTAATTTTTTTTCTGCCTGGGCAAAGGAAGCGGCAGCTTGTTGGGTATTTCCACTACGCATATACAGGTAGCCGGCAGCCATGTGCCACATAGAGGGTTGACTGGTATTACCGGCCTGCGCAATGTGATTGATCAAGTCGTCCAGTCCGCTGTTAGCAGCATTATTTTCCTCACTATTCACCCCTCTCGCCAGCAAAAGGTTCAGCTTTTCGCTGCGGGGGTTTAGTGCATAGATCTCCTGGATGGCGCGGTTTTGATCGCCATAAAAAACACCCAGCATCTGCCACAGTGTTGCCTTTTCGTCGTTATTGGCGCATAGGGCCAGCGTAGCCTTCCAGTCGTTTTCTTCCTGGGGATGAAAACTATAATGGGCTACCGTTTTTAATACATTGGAACCATCGTATACTTTGCTGTAATAGTAATTAGCTTTGGTATAGTTCTTTAATTTATAGCAGGCTCCGGCAGCATAGGCCATGCTGCGATAATACAGCTCATTTTTGGGGAAGGCTTTTTCATTGTTGTCGAAAAAGCTGATCGCTTTTTGTGCTGAGTCATTGAAGAAATAAGAACGCTCCAGCTGAAACCAGTACCGTTGTTTTAAGAACGGGTCTTTTGCCTTGGTAAATTCCTGTGTCAGTTTGTTGTTTAACGGCCTGGCATTATAGTAGGGATTTTTTTTCTTTGAATCATAATCCCACTCATACTCGAAATTGTTCACCGCAAATACTTCCGTTTTCTTGGCCAGTGATAAATAAGTAAGAAAGGCGATTGTCTTTTTATCAGCCTTTTTAAACAACTGGAACGATTGCATACCGGCAGGCAGTGTTTTTAACTTGCCTGCAGTATAACCAGCAACGCTGTCAATTGATCCCTCAGTAGCAGTGCGTAACAAATATTCCAGCTCGGGACGCGGAGTACCGCTTCCTAAATAAGTAGCCCAGTCATTTACGTTTGATTCATTAAACCTGGTGTCGTGTTGGGTATCGTGCCCGATACTGTAATAGAAATTCTCGTTAGAATAAAAGAAAGGTTTGTAGCTGCTGTCTACAAAAGCTTCCGGCGTAAAATTCGATGAGGCGCCTTCTTCTTCCCAATCGCCTGCACAGGCCAGTACAATGCCGGCGCCAACACTAAGTGAACTAATTAAGGTTATTGCTAATTTTTTTGAAAATATCTTTTTCATATTGAATGAGGTTAGTGCTATCGAGGTCGTAGAAGATCAGTTTACCGATGCGGTGATTGGTGTATTGGTTTATTTGTGTTGTAATATCAAGCAGGTCTTCAGCCGGTACATGCTCCCCTTTTACCTCATCACCCTGCTTAAAATAATAACCTGCCTTGAAGCAGGCACGCAGCGCCCTGTACCGGTTGCCGGTTAAATTAGTAAAGTTGCTGTCATTTTCAAATTGTGTCAGGTTAATTTTATTTAACAGATCAATCACTTTGCCATCACGCATTTGAAGTCCCCAGCTAAATAACGGGAGGGCAACCTGCAATGGTAAAGGATAAGACTTTATATAAGCGTTATACCGGTTGGCAATCGATCGTTCGTAAATGGAATTGTTGTTATCGCCATTGATAGCGCCCATGTTGTAATACATCAAAACGCCATAACTAACAGGCGGCATGCCCATTCTTTCCTTGTATTTCACTTGGTGAAGGCGAATGGTAGCCGAAATTTTTTGGTTGGAAATAGTTTGGTATTGCCGAATGAATTGAAAGAATTTATCCCGGGTGTGTTCTGTCCAGTCACAATCGAATTGTATTTCCGGTGTAGTGAGGTGCTGTGATTGATTAATTTGTGTAACCAGGTGAAATACATTCGCGGCCAAAGATGGCACATCGGCAATTGGTAACCGGTCAAATGTTCTGTTTTTTATGAATATGACCGGGATTACCCGGTATTGGTTTATTGATGAGTCAAGCTGAATGGGTGATACGGGGGCTGGTTGAGTGGCTTCGGGTTTAAGATCAATATCAAAATAACGAACGTACAGTGTGTCAACTGCCTCTTTCCGTAATACGTTTTGTTCATAGCCATTCAGGGCGAACTGTGTTCTCCAGTAATAGAATGAGATTGGCCGCTTGTGTTGTTGTTGACAGGCTGCCAGCAACAATACTAAGAACCAACATGGCCACCAGTGCTTTTTCATTAATGGGGGTTAAGAAATAACGGCCCGAAGGTAAGACGGGTTACGCTTTCACCCCAATCAAAAACATAGTGGTTACTGGGTAATCTAATGGAACCAGCTCATTGTTATTCAGGGAAAATAATTCAGTTTTACCCTTCCAGCGGTTATTCACGATCCAGTCATTGGTAAAAGCCTTCGATGAAGGATGAATGGTAAAGCCCGCCTGCTGCAAATGACTTTTCCATTCTGAAAGATCCCAGAAGCAGAAAGTTTCGTGCATTTCGCTTTGCCAGTTATCAGTATAATCTTTCCGGCTCAGGAATTCCATGGCATCGTGCAAGCTGGTTACAATGTAATTTTTATTGTTGATGGTAGTGGTGGAGTAATTCAACACATACCCTTCTTTATGTCTGAAGTCGCGCGCAAAGCGCAGGAACCGAGCATAGGTTGATAGCCGGGTGAGGTAATGAGAGAATGCTGTTTTATCTTCGATTACTTTATAAGGATCCTCGTTACTGCCATCTGTATCGTTCAACCATAAATAAATGATTTGGTCCTTGTTTTCCGGACCTACCACATCGCGGTTGATCCAAACGCCGCCGGGCGCCAGTTCTGCATACCGGTTCTGAATAAATTGTAACAGATCGGCACGGCTTCCATACGATTCAATTTCGTGGGTAAGCGAAGACGTATGAATGGTGTTCATGCTATTGGGTTCAAACACCAGACCGGTTACTGCATTTTTTTGCGAGAAGAAAACAAACGGGTTCACAAACTCGCCGTTTTCCTTCCGTTGCTGGCAAAGCACATATAAATAACGCGAAACCTCAATACCATAAAAGTCTGATTCGCGCAGGCGTTCATCTTTACAGGCCAGTTTTATCCAGGAACCAACGGCGCAACCAATATCGCCAATACGGCCGGGTTGAATAAAGTGGGCGGTGTCATGGTATTTCATTTCGGCTATGTCATCCATTTGCCGTACGTAAACATTATAGTCGCGGGTTTCGGTTAAATCACCGTCGCTGCTGATCATGGCATCCCTGAACAGCATTTGTACTTTTTCGCCCCGTTTGTATTTCAGCCAAACTTTGTAGGCCGAAGTATGCATATGTTGTTGTACGAATGGGTCTTTTTGCCATTGGCTGCTTTTGGCAATCTGCTCTACCACATCCCAGGGCAAGGGCGAATGGTGTTGCCAGGTAGCCATATCCTGCAACTCAGCCGGTAGTATAGTAAAGCCAAGGTGGTGATACATGTTCAGCACCGGTGTGGAACAAATAACTATCGTATTGTTTGGCGTGCAATGGAACTGCCCCTCACTGTCGTGCTGAATGCGCTTGAGCGTGTACTCCGCAAAATTGGGCACATACCCAACATCGTCAATGCCATACATATAAGTGGGAACGTCCAGTTCATTGCCAAAAGCTTCGATGGTAATGGCGCGCAAATAAAACGGCAGGGGATTACGGCGGGTGTTGGAGTGGTTGGCTGACGTAACGGCAAATAATACTGCCTCAATTTTTTGATTGCTGCCAATAGGTTTACCAAATACATCCTTTTCGTTTTCCAGCCCGTTTTTAATAAGACCCTGAATATAGCGAAACTGGAATTGGGTAAGGAGCTGGTGGCGACCGGGAATCAACAGGTACATGAAACTGATTTGCGTTAAAGATACAGTTTGACACCGATAGCTTGGTACTACCACCGAAAGTTTTATATTGCAGCCCATGTCAGTATCCGGTTCAGAGATCAAAGTTGCAGTAGACGCCATCGTATTCGGCTATTCCAAAAACGAAGGCGTATCCATTCTGCTTATTCAACGGAAATACCCCCCATTTAAAAATATGTGGGCTATACCAGGAGGCTTTGTACTGCCCGATGAGTCACTGGAAGAGGCAGTACGCCGCGAATTGGTGGAGGAAACCGGCATTGAGGTGAATTACCTGGAACAATTGTACACTTTTGGCGAACCAGACCGCGACCCTCGTAAACGGGTAATCTCCATTGCCTATTTTGCCCTGGTAAAAAGCGCCCAGTTTCAGCAGTTAAAAGCCAGTACCGATGCCGAGAATGCACAATGGTTCAATTTTAAATCCCTGCCTTCGCTGGCCTTTGATCATAAAAAAATACTGAACATGGCCATTGAGCGGGTGCGCACCAAGATCCGCTATCAGCCAATTGGGTTTGAATTGCTCGATCGTAAATTCCCATTTTCCGACCTGGAAAAATTATACATTACCCTGCTCGACCGCGATATAGACCGCCGCAACTTCTCCAAAAAAATGCTGGCCCTTGGTATACTCGATGAAACCAATGAGTATGCGAAGTCTGAAGGAAAGGGCCGCCCTAGCAAAATGTATCAGTTCAATAAAAAACGTTATCAGGAACTGGTGAAAGAGGGGATTAATTTTGAGGTGTAATAGAGGCAAAATCATTTTTACCCTTCCTAATCCATTCAAAAATCAGCATTGGTTTTTGAAAAAACAGTTCTTGTTATTTAAAAAACAGCGTTTGTTTTTCAAAAAGAATCTAATATTTTTAAAAAGTATGACCATTCTTTTCAACCACCAGAACGTTCTTTTAAAAAAAACGGCCATTTAATTAAAAAGAATCTTCATCTGATTGAAAAAGCTGTTCAGCTTTTTCAATGAACAGTTCTTGTTTTTGAAAAAACACTTCTTGTTTTTAAATAGAAATACCTTTTTTTTAAATAAAGTCTTTTTCTTTTTAAAAAGAAAATTAATTCAGCTCAAACCCCACCAGCACTGTTTATTAAATATACCCAATATCTTAAATTATTTTAAAGCCTTGCCGGTTGAAAATAGGTAAAGTATATTACCACTGCATTATAAGCTAAAATTTATTTTGCGTGTATTTTACGCAAAATTTGGAGATTCCAGATACGCGATATAAATTTGCGTATAAATAACGCAAAATGAAAGCAACTGGTGTTATTATCGCAAGATTTCAGACCCCGTACCTCCATGAAGGTCACAAATATTTAATCGACGAAATTCGGTCGAAACACAATAAAGTAATAGTGGTGCTGGGCGTATCCCCGGTAAAAGGCAGCCGCCGCAACCCATTCGATTTTTATACCCGGGAACGATTATTAAAACAATATGCGCCCGAATTGATGGTGCTGCCCCTGAGTGATCATCCTTCCGATGAAACCTGGAGCAAAAATCTGGATACCCTGTTACAAAATACCTTCCCTTCAGAATCGTTTATATTGTACGGAAGCCGCGATTGCTTTATGCCCTATTACAATGGCCATTGTCAGGTAGTTGCCCTGCCTGAATTTGGGGAGCACTCTTCCACAGCTATTCGCAATGAAAACAGCGATAAGGTGCTTGACTCTGTCGATTTCAGAATGGGGATCAATTATGCTTTTCAGAATACCTATTCAAAAGTTTATCCCACTGTTGATATTGCTGTATTAAGGGATGGCAATACCCAGGTATTGTTAGGGAAAAAGCACAACGCACCGGAATGGCGTTTCCCAGGTGGGTTTTCAGACCCTACCGACGATAATTATGAATCAGCAGCCCGCCGGGAATTGCAGGAAGAATGTGGTGACCTGGAAATAAATGCCATGCAATATATAGGCTCTGCCAAAATAGACGACTGGCGCTACCGTTCAGAAGAAGACAAGATCATGACGCTGTTCTTTAAAACCCAATGGGTGTTCGGACATGCAAAAGCAAACGACGACCTGAAAGAGTTGGGCTGGTTCCCGGTAAAAGAATTGCAGGCAATGATGCAGCAGGGAGTTATTGTGAAAGAACATCATGTACTGGTAAATCTATTATTAAACAACCTGAAAGGATAATTTAACAGACCTTAAAACAACCTTGGATCACAATTTAAATTGAACATCATATGAAAACGCAAGAGAACTTTGTATTACTCGCCGACGCTTATAAATATTCTCACCATAAATTATACTATCCTGGTACAACGAAGATCTATTCATATCTCGAAAGCCGGGGTGGACAATTTGATGAAACCATCTTCTTTGGGTTACAATATTTTCTGAAATATTATTTAGAAGGCCAGGTCATCACCAAAGAAAAGATGGATGAAGCGGAGGAATTTTTAACCCAGGTATTTGGCAGAACCGATGTGTTCGATCGCAGCAAGTTCGATTACATTCTGGAAAAATACAATGGTCGCTTGCCAATTCGGATAAAAGCAGTAGCCGAAGGAACTGTAGTGCCTGTGAACAATGTACTGATGACCATCGAGAATACAGACCCTGAATGTTTCTGGTTATCGAACTTTTTAGAAACCCTGTTGATGCAGGTATGGTACCCTTGTACCGTGGCTACCGTTTCACGCGAAGTAAGAAAGATCGTAGAAGAGTATTTTGAAGAAACCGCTTCAGAAGCATCAAAACCAGGAATTGATTTTGTGTTGAACGATTTTGGGTTCCGGGGTGTAAGTTCAGTTGAAAGTGCCGGTTTGGGTGGCGCCGCCCACCTGATAAACTTCAGGGGAAGTGATACATTGATGGGAAGTATGATGGCAAAAAGATACTACGATGCACAAAAAGTATATGGCTTATCAATACCGGCTACAGAGCACTCCGTTTGTACGCTGTTGGGCGAGGAAGGTGAGCTGGAAATATTCAAACACATTTTAAAAACTTTCCCTACCGGTGTGGTGGCTTGTGTGTCTGACTCGTTCGACATCTTCAGGGCATGTAGCGAATACTGGGGAACAGAATTAAAAGACCTGGTATTGAGCAGGGATGGCGTACTGGTAATTCGTCCGGATAGCGGCGACCCGGTTTTCACCCTGTTGCGCGTGTTTGATATATTATTGACCAAATTCGGCTATACCATTAATGAAAAAGGATACAAGGTATTACCACCACAAGTGCGCGTGATACAGGGTGATGGGGTAAACGTACAGGCCATCCGCAGTATTTATGGCGCCCTGAAAGTAAATGGCATCAGTGCAGAAAACCTGGTGTTGGGAATGGGTGGCGCCTTATTACAAAAGGTAGATCGTGATACGCAAAAATTTGCCTTTAAATGCTCTTATGCCGAAATAGATGGTAAGCCTGTAGATGTACAGAAACACCCGGTAGAACTGGATACCCATGGTAAACTGATACAATCATTTAAAAAATCAAAAGCCGGACAATTAAAATTAATTCGCACCGATGAAGGCTTTCAAACCGTAAGAAAAGAAACCTCAACCGGATATGAGGACCAACTGATAACGGTGTTTGAGAATGGAGAGATCATCAACACCAGCAGTTTTGAGGAGATCAGGGAACGGGCGGTTGTTGAGGTGCAATTGATATCGTAAAAAAGAATTTATGAAACAAAGTAGAAGAATAGAAATAGCAAAAGATACACTGGAGATATTGGAGAAAGGATTTTACAATAATAGCCAGGGCGAAAAAGTAGATATCACCGGGATCCAAAAGAACGCAGTAGACAATACCCGGTTATTCAAACCCGAAGAGTTGGATGAGTTGTTGAATAACACTAAAAAAGAAAACAGCTACCAAACCCAATACGAAGTAACGAATGAAACTACGTGTGATGCGGCCCGCCGCCTGGTAAGAGAGGGAGTACAGGGTGTTATGTGTTTGAATTTTGCTTCCGCAAAAAATCCCGGAGGTGGCTTTCTTGGGGGCGCTCTGGCGCAGGAGGAATGTATAGCGCGGGCAAGTGGTTTATACCCCTGTTTGCTCACCGCGATGGAATACTACACCTATCACAGAAATTCAGGCACCTGTTTGTATTCTGATCACATGATCTATTCCCCCGCTGTGCCCATTATAAAGAATGAGGGCGGGCAGGAACTGGATGAGCCGGTATGTATCACTATCATTACCTCACCGGCTGTGAATGCAGGTGTTGTAAGAAGAAGTGAAGAAAATAATGCTGAAAAGATAATTCCCAGGATGCGCGTACGGGTAGAGAAACTGTTAGCGCTTTGTTTGAGTAAGAAACATACGACGTTGGTACTCGGCGCCTGGGGTTGCGGTGTATTCCAGAATGATCCGGAAGATATCTCCCAACTGTTCCTGGAAGCGCTTACAGGCAAATTCGCCAACCAGTTTCAACAGATAATATTTGCCGTTAAAACGGATAAGGAAAGTATCATAGAACCATTCAGGAAAAGATTTAAATAGGTAAGCAAT
Organism: Niastella sp.; assembly: GCF_045805085.1. NCBI lineage: Bacteria > Pseudomonadati > Bacteroidota > Chitinophagia > Chitinophagales > Chitinophagaceae > Niastella > Niastella sp. The sequence goes on along the minus strand of NZ_JBJMLX010000450.1, from coordinate 13,954 downwards.
GCAATTAAATTATATCAAAGGGGATGCAACGTCTCCTATTGGAGAAGGAAATAAAATTATTGCACATGTATGCAATGACATTGGCGGTTGGGGCCGGGGTTTTGTGTTGGCGCTTTCCAAACGGTGGTCACAACCGGAAAATGAATTCAAGAAATGGTTTAAATCAGGCGAGAACTTCTCATTAGGGGAAGTGATTTTTGTACAAGTGGAAAAGGATTGCTGGGTAGCCAATATGATTGGTCAGCATGATATAAAGTCCGACAAAGAAGGCATTCCACCGGTTCGTTATGAAGCAATCGGAATAGCATTGTCAAAGGTGGCTGTATATGCAAAGAAAATAAATGCATCTGTGCATTTGCCAAGGATCGGGTGCGGACTGGCTGGCGGCACCTGGGATAAAATGGAGCCGGTTATAATTCAGGAGCTGGCAGAGAAAGGAGTACCTGTGACGGTATATGATCTGTAATGGAAGCACGCGATAATTAAAAGCAAACTAATGAAACCAAATCCTGTTCACGGCGCTTTATTTGGATTGGCCATAGGTGATGCATTGGGTGTACCTGTTGAAATGATAAAGCGGGATGTTTTGAAACAAGATCCTGTTGTAGATTTCGCGAACTATAAAGGTCCAGAAGGATATAAAGGCCATAACCAGCCATTGGGCACTTTCTCCGACGATAGTTCCCTCACGTTTTGCCTGGCAGCGTCATTATGCGATGGGTACAACCTGAATGATATAGCAGCACAGTTTGTGAAATATTTCTTCGAAGATTATTGGACGGCAGGTGGTACCGTGTTTGGTGTAGGTAAATCAACAGAAGACTCCATAACACGGTTACAGAATGGCGTTCCTCCAGAGCGATCCGGTAATTACGATGTGAACTGCACGGGCAATGGTTCATTAATGCGGATATTGCCCTTACTGTTTCATCTGCGGCCTTACCCTGTAGGAATGCGATACCATATGACCAGGCAGGTTGCCTGTATAACACATGGAAGCATGCAAACCATTTTACCCTGTTTTTATTTTCTCGAGTTTGCCCTGGAGTTATTAAATGGCAGTGACAAACAAACGGCCTATGCCAATGCCGCACAAACGGTATCAACCTTTATTCAAAACCTGGAACTTGGGCAGCAGGACATAGATGTGTTAAAACCATTGATCAGTGAGGATATTACAAAACGAAGTGAAGAATCAATCAATACCATACACCATGCAGTACATACCATTCAGGCGGCCATGTATTGTTTTATGAAAACAAACAATTACAAAGAGGCTGTATTGATGGCCGTGAACCTGGGTGATGATACCGACACCACCGCGGCGGTAACGGGCGGGTTGGCAGGTTTATATTATGGGTTTGATACCATCCCTGAAAAATGGATCGATCAGATAAAAAGAAGCAATGAGATAAGAGACCTGTGCGATCGGTTATCGATCGCAATGGGTCTGTAAAGTGAAGTATATGGAAAAACAACTAAAACATATAAGTAAATTTTTAAGCCTGGTGCTAAGACATGAACCAGAGCAAATAGGGCTTACCCTCGACGAAGAAGGTTGGGCCGATGTTACAGAACTGATAGAAAAGATGAATAAAAAAGGCACGCGCCTTGACTTTGAAACCCTGCAAATAGTAGTTGATACCAACGATAAAAAGCGGTTTGCTTTTAATGACAATAAAACCCGCATTCGTGCCAGTCAGGGACACACCATAGAAGTGGATCTGAATCTGCCGCCGCAGGTTCCTCCAACGATCCTGTATCATGGAACGGCAATTACCTACCTGCCAGTTATTAAAGAAAAGGGGTTGGTAAGAATGGAGCGGCAGCATTTGCATTTATCTGCAGAACAAGGAACCGCCAAAAACGTAGGCGGACGTCATGGTAAACCGGTGGTGCTGGTTATTCAGGCACTGGCTATGCATGATGAAGGCTATGTATTTTACCTGTCGGCCAATGGTGTTTGGCTAACCGATCATGTGCCGGCTGCATTTATTGAATTCTAAAAACAACGTATGACAACGAACCCTGTTCACGGCGCTTTATTTGGTGTGGCTATTGGCGATGCATTGGGTGTACCGGCTGAGTTTAAGGACCGCAGCGTGTTGCGGCAGGATCCTGTAACGGACTTTATAGGTTTTAAAAAGTCACGGGCAACCGCCTGGTACTTTTTCCGATGACAGTTCGTTAACGTTCTGTCTGGCTGAATCATTATGCCTTGGATATGACCTGAATGATTTGGGTAAACGTTTTGTAATGTGGTATGATGAGAACTACTGGACTGCCGATAACGAAGTCTTTGATATTGGTAATACCACCCGTAATGCTATCGACCGCTTAAGAAGAGGAACCCAAACACCCTGGTTAGCGGGCGATTTTGAAGAAGACTGTAATGGAAACGGTTCTTTAATGCGTATTATGCCGTTGTTGTTTTACATCCGTGATTTTGATATTGAGAAAAGATTCGCTCATATCAAAGACGTTTCTGCTGTTACCCATGGTCATATCCGCTCCAAAATTGCCTGCTTCTATTACCTGGAGTATGCATTGGAGTTGTTGAAAGGTCGGGATAAGCATACAGCTTATGCCAATACCGCCAAAACGGTTTATGATCACATTGTAAAAAAACAAATTGCAAAATCTGAGGTGGATAAGTTTGCCTCTTTATTAAAGGAAGATATTTCAAAAAAAGATGTTGAATCCATTCCTTCCTGGGGCTATGTGATGAATACCTTGCAGGCATCCATGTATTGTTTTCTTAACACCGATAATTACAAGGATGCAACTTTAATGGCCGTTAACCTGGGTAATGATGCAGATACTACTGCGGCCGTAACCGGCGGACTGGCAGGCTTGTATTATGGGTTTGAATCCATTCCCGAAAAGTGGCGGAATGAAGTTAAAAGAAGCAATGATATAAAAAACCTGTGCGATCGCCTGGCGAAAGCCATGGGCATATAGCATTTTACCAGGCCATTAAACCTTTTCCTCCTTCGCCTGTTATTATTGGCATGTCTTTACAATTGAGTATCCTTGATCAAACCCCCATTCGTCGGGGAAGCAATGCAGCAGAAGCCTTGCAGGAATCTATAGAGCTGGTTCGCAAGGCAGATGAATGGGGTTATACCCGCTATTGGTTGAGTGAACACCACAATACCATTACCCTGGCCGGGGCTGCGCCTGAGATATTGATTGCGCGCCTGGCGTCAGAAAGCAAACGCATCCGTTTGGGATCAGGTGGTATAATGCTGCCGAATCACAGTACGTTAAAGGTGGCGGAGAATTTTAAGTTACTCGAAGCCCTGTACCCACAAAGAATTGATCTGGGTGTGGGCCGTGCGCCTGGTGGCGACCGCATAACAGCACAGTTATTAAATCCTTCCAATACATTCGACCCGCAGGAATATATTCAACAGATCAGTGATTTACAGGATTTCTTAAACGACAATCCCAACTACAACAACATCCAGGGTAAAGTACGGGCCATACCGAAAATTGACACGGTGCCTGACATGTGGATGCTGACAAGTAGTGGCGAAAGCGCTTATCTCGCGGCCCATAGTGGCATGGCGTTAAGCTATGCGCAGTTCATCAATCCTGTTGGCGGTAAAGAAGCCATTGCGATTTACAAACAACGGTTCAAACCATCGGCACAGTTGAAAGCGCCCAAGGCAAGTGTGGGTGTTTTTGCTTTTTGTTCCGAAGATGAACAAAAAGCGGCGCAGGTACAGGCCGTTATGGATTATCGCTTATTGAGTTTTGAAAAAGGCCGGTTTGATGAAATACCTACATACGAAGCGGCAAGTAAATATGACTATACCGCTGCTGAATGGCAACGGGTATTGTTTAACAGACAGCGTACTATTGTAGGCACGCCCGCTATAGTAAAAGATAAAATAACAGCCCTGGCTGCAGAAATGGATGTAGCTGAAGTTATTCTTTCCACATTTACCGAAAGCCGGGAAGACCGTTTCAACAGCTACGAATTATTAGCTAAGCTGTTTGAACTAACTGTCAATACGAATAACAAGCAGGCATAATATTACTGGCATAATGTTTATATAACAAGATAAGCTGCCTTAATGGGCGGCTTTTTTATGTTATATAATTTACAGGGGCATTGCCAATTCTGTAATCACGTATTATTTTTAGGCCAAACAAAACAGTTACACAAACTGTTTTATCAATAGTCGTATTAGTTTATATATGAAAATTAAAGCAATTATAACAGGCGCATCCGGAATGGTAGGGGAAGGGGTTTTACATGAATGCCTGTTGCACCCTGATGTGGAAGAAGTGCTGATAGTAGGCCGTAGAACAGCTGGTTACATGCATCCCAAGTTAAAAGAAATAATACATCCTGATTTTTATGACCTCTCAGCTATCAAAGATCAGTTGAAGGGCTATAATGCCTGCTACTTTTGTTTAGGCGCCTCTTCTATTGGCATGAATGAAAAGGACTATCATCATGTTACCTATGACCTTACCATGCATATGGCAACCATTCTGGCCGATCAAAATCCAGGCATGACCTTTTGCTATGTATCTGGTTCCGGTACCGATAGTACGGAGCATGGTAAAATGATGTGGGCCCGCGTAAAAGGACAAACAGAAAATGACCTTATGCGCCTTTCATTTAAAGCAGCTTATATGTTCAGACCGGGTTTTATGCGTCCAACCCCAGGATTGAAGCATGTATTAAAAGGCTATAAATTCCTGGGCTGGATGTATCCTGCATTTAAGGTATTGTTCCCTGGCAAGGTATCAACATTACAGGAGGTAGGGTGGGCGATGATCAACGTGACTTTAAAAGGATATGAAAAATCAGTACTGGAAGTAAAGGATATTATCAGGCTGGCTCATACCGCATAATAAAAAATCCCGCCTGGGCGGGATAAAAAAAGCATTGCTGCTTTTTATTTTTTCTTGATTGCAGTTTCACAGTGATTCATCGGTAAAGGACCTCAGGAGGGTTGTTTAGTTGATTAAAAAATTTTATTGAGCGATCAGCATTTTTCTGGTGTGTTTAGTGTCTTTGATATACACGTTCAGGAAATAAACTCCGTTTGCCAACCGGGGCAGTTTTAAAGAAATTGTATTTCCATTGAAATCTGGTTGAACCTGGACTTTTACACCCACATTGTTTATTAGTTCCACCCGCGTTTGTTGCGGTAATACATTGTCTTGGAAGGCAAGCTGTATCAGTTGCCGGGCCGGGTTGGGGCTTACAATAAAACTATTGTTGTTCAAAGCACCCTCATTCAGTTTAACCGATATAATTTGAGTATAAGTAATTGAGTTATTGGCTTCCACCTGTTGTATGCGGTAATAGGTTACCGGATATATAGGGTTAAGGTCCTGGGTGGTATATTTTTGCGGACCGGCATTACCGGTAGCATTGATGGTTTTAATAGCTTCCCAGTTGCTGCCGTTGGCCGATCTTTCCAATATATATTTATCTGACGCGTTCTCCTGCTCTGCGGTCCAGCTGATGGTTACAGTGCCGCTATTAGTTGGTATGGCCTCAAAGCTGCCTATTTTAATGGGCAGGATACTGCATAATGTAGTGGCCGTTAATTCTGAAGAGATATTATAGAATGTGGAGGGCGAATTCTGGTTTTTGTAAGAGGTGGCTATCCATCCTGCGCTACGGGTGCTGTTCGAGATTCTGAATTCATCAAAGGTTCCATACAATCCTTCATCACTGCCATATTGCGACCGGCCAAAATAGTTGGCATTGGTGTTGCCCAGGTCATTAGGCGTAAGGTCGATTGTGCCGGAAACATCAGCTACGCCATCATAATAGAAAACACCGACATCGCTGGCAGCATCTATAGTCACTGCAAAATGGTGCCAGGCGCTGGTAGCGGTTGAAGTAGCAGAAGATAATCGTTCTTCACTACCATTGTTATTGATAGTTATTGCAAAACGTTTTATGCCATTGGTGCCCGTGCTGGGAGTAAGGAACATATTGAATTGGGTGTTTTTGCCAAAATCAAATATGCGTTCCCAACTGGTAGTCACCGTTTCAAGATATACCCAACCTTCAAACGTAAAATTATTTACCCCTGTAAACATGCCATTAGGCAATTGCAGGTACTTGATGCTGCCTGAGCTTGATTGAACAAATGGGTTATTATCTAACCGGCGGCCATCGCCTATCTTGCTCCCGGTTAAGTTGGTTGTTCCAGTATTGGTCAGGTTGCTGCCGTTGGTAGTGCCATCACTCACACTGCTGTTAAAATGCCATACACCCATATAGTTGGCGTCCCATACTGCCGGGTTAGAAGGATTGGCCAAGACGCCTGTTTTCCCATAGAACATACATATTAACTTATTAGTATTGGCAACAAGCGTAGGTAACTTTACCCATGCTATATACTCACCCGTGCTCGCTGTATATTTTTCCAATTGCATTGGTAAAACAGTACTGCAATCAGGCAGCGTGAATATAACATCATACCCGTTTGCATTTTGAAGCCGGCCACCGGCGGCAGCTTGTTTCAATGAAGGATCAGTAATGCTGATCAATACAGGAAAATTGCTTAATGATCCCGTTACCTGGGAACCCTGGATAGTGATGGATCTTCCATATGAATAACCAGTTGGTTGTGCAGTCAGCTGGCTATGGAAAAGCACTGCTGGTACGAATAGACAGAAGAATCCCTTCTTCAAAGAGCTATTCTTTACTTTGAATTGTATCATACCTTAACCATTAATGAACTTCTGCCTGTTACGGATTCAGGTGCATCGGGAATCTGGCGAAGTCTTAGTTATAACCGTATTCATAGCAAAAAAATTGCATAGGTGGAAAATAAATGTAATGGGAAACCTTTATTATTTGATATATGTCAACGTCTATATCAGGGTAGTGATTTTATTCTACAATGCATTAAGTAGTAGCAGTATATGGAGGTATATATAATCTTGTATATGTGAAATGTATTGTAATATATACAGTTAATACATTCAAAATTTATGTGGAGGCATTAAAATATTACCGGCTTTAGCGCCTGTAGCTGCAACACATACAGGGCTAAAGCATGGCCGGTAATGAATGTTCAATGAATTGATTAGATGGTAAAGGTTATTGTGCACACCTTCTCAGTGAGCTTCTTGCGGGCTCGCATCGTTGGTTATTTTTTTGTCTTGCAGTAATCCGTTCGATTTCACCCATAAGGTGAGTGAAACCAGGGAGGTGAAAATTAACAGGCTCGATAAATTAACCTCGCCTTTTAAATACAATACTGCGCTTATTACACTTGTAATGACAATACATGTCAATTCCAATAGCAGGTAGAAAAGTTTCATATGGTACCGTTGATTTTATAATGAATGAATACGGAATACGGAATTACTTATCAGTGCATACTGATAACATACCAATACGTTGATTAATCCCAGCGATAATTGGAATTGATTAAATAGTCAGGTGACGTAAGGAAATTGGAATTCGACTTAGGGGTAATAAAGGTGCAGGGAATAATAGGTGCTACGTACCATACAAATTTGGCAAGCAAATTTTAATAGTGCAAGCTTTTGAGGTTCTTTCCTTAAATATTTATTTTTCTTATGGGGAAGTTATTTAGGGCCAGGTATTCGGCCCATTGTAAACCACCTGGTAATTGCCGGTCGCTGAACTCCAGGTGAATTACCCTTCTTTTGTTATTGTTAACGGTTCTGTTGGATGCGTGCAGTAATAAGGGCTGCATGATCATAATGCCGCCGCGTGGTACCTTACAAACCACTTCTTTTTCTTTGCTCCAGTCAATGGTCTCAGGCCGGTAGATGCCTTTCCGGTGGGAACCTGGTATTATTTTCAGGGCGCCATTATTTTCATCGGTATCATCGAGGTGTATTCTGATGGTGAAAATATTCTCTAGCAGATCTATGGGTGGTTGTACAGCAAACTGGTCATTCTTTACGGTCCATTGTTCAAAACCGGCACAGGTTTTTTTCTGATCTACGGAAATAGTCAGGTCCTGGTGATAAGCAACAAACCAGTTTGATTGCTCCGGTTTGTCGAAATAGATTGATTTTACCAGGAAATAATCCTTACCAAATAACTGAATTATTATATCACGCAGGCGGCTGTTAAAGACCAACGGGCTAATATCCGGTACTTCTTTTACAAATCGCCTGATGGCAAACAGATCATTTGTTTTTCTAAAGGCCGGGCCGCTGGTATCGATATTATTGATGGTGTCAAGAATGCTCGTGATTTCGGATGCAGTAAACACGTCATTGATAATAGTGTATCCATCTGACTGTAAAGGCATCATATTCTGGTTTTACAGTTGAATAATATTATAAATAGGAACCGGCGGATCGAATGACTGGTTGTCTTCGTTTTGATTATAGATCTTAGTCACGATGTCCATGCCTTTTATCACTTTGCCAAAAGCCGCATAGCCCTGTTTGTCGGGATTGTTCTCACCACCATAATCAAAACCGGGTTGATCGCTTAAGCAAATAAAGAATTCGCTGGTGGCAGTGCCGGGCGCTAACCGGGCTAAGGAAATGGTGCCCTTTTTATGCAGAAGATGCGTTTGTGCGGTGCTCTCGTGCGGAATGCCGGTTAACGTATCATGCACTTTCGGCATCGATTTATACATGCCGCCCTGTATCAGTTCGGCCTTATCGGCATTCGAAGGCTGGTTGTCGTCATTCAGCACGCGGTAAAACGAACTGTTTTTGTAATACCCCTTTTTAATGTAAGAAAGAAACGCCTGTACTGATTTAGGCGCCTGATCGGGATATAATTCCACTTCTATTTCACCCTTGCTGGTCTGTATTTCAATATGCGGGTTTTTATACTTCGGTGAACAGGCTCCCATCAAAAGGTTGAGGGATAAAATGAACAGGTATTGGTTGCGCATCGATGAATTTTAACAATGCAATATATAGTTTATAGACTTATTGTTAAAGAAATAATAACCAGCTGTTAACGATCTCCCAAATGAGCTGTTTTACTAAACCACGAGTAAACCGCAGGAACAGTAAACCTTCTTATAGATGACCACTTTTTATTCACTTTAAAACACCAGGTCATGAAATCTTATTTACGCTTAACCGTCTTATTGATTGCCGTTACTTCATTTGCCAGCTGTACAAAAGTTGGTGTTATAGTCGATATACAACCTACCATTACCGGTTCATGGATACTTACTGATGCCGCACAAAAAGATGCCTACGGTTGGTCTGCTGTGAGCACCGGTGTTGAAAATGGCGTGTTTACTTTCTATAGCAATGGACAGGCTACCTATGTTGAAAATGGGGCTACCCTTAAAGGTACCTGGAGCATGAACACTGCTTCTGGCGGATATTATGATGAATCAGGCGTTTACTATACCAATTCGCACCAGGATATGCAGATACATGTATCAAATTACAAAGGCGATGATGTGATAGACATGTACTTTGATAATGTGGTAATATATCCCAACTCTTTTGTAGCTACCAATTATAACAATCACACCATTGGCCGTTACAAGTTCAGTAGATATTAATCGGGTTCTATTCCGTACTATTTTGAAGGGTTATAAAGAGAAGAGCCATCCCGTTAATACCGGAATGGCTCTTATTATTTTAATGAGGCCTGATTAATTTATAACAGACAGACGTTTAGGTTGAAACTCCTGTTCCCATTTTTCTATTTGTTGTAATAGTTGGTAGCTGGAAAGAATATCCTGCGCAAACGAGGCTTGTCTGTTCGACAGATCGCCGGCTTTGCCTTGTGTCAACAACCAGGCATTGTTTATCATTTGCTCATCTGTGTAGCTGCCATCGCCGAGGGAATGATAATATTGCATTTGTTGTTGCAGGTCTTTCTTCAATGATTTGGCCACTTTGTTAGCCAACGGCAGGTCATCGGCCAGGTAACAGGCTTCCAGGAACTGAAGCGAGAATATATTATGGATGTTGCCCCGGTTGGTTGTCATGCCATAAGGCACATTGGCTTCGTTCACATGCTCGTCGTAGCGATGTAAAATTTTTCTGGCTTCTTCCTTTCTGCCGGCCTGTGCCAGGCTGCGGGCTATTTGGGCATGCGCCAGTTTAATGGTGTTAAGACGGCGGCGGTTCTCTTCATCAAAATAAACGCCCTTTTTGCCTGCATTACCATAACCAAAATATTGCATCACGTTGTTATAAGCCACATCAAGGTTTACTCCACTGGTATTGGTATTTTCAACAGGCACCAGTTGATAAGTAAGGCCATTCAAACGAGTGTATTTATCCAAACCCATGTCTTGCGCCGTACCCAGGTTGGAGAAACAGATGGGCCGTTTCCATTGGTTGCCGGCAATAACTGCCAGTATCGCCAGGTCATTCTTGAACAAATAATTCTTACTGCTGAGGTCAATGTGTAAGGAGTCAACCACTTTGTCACCGGCATGTATGGTTCCATTGGCCATTACAGTTTTTACATCAACCGGTACGCTGAATTTTTGAGTGGGATACAAACTATAGGTGTCACCATCCTCTGAAGTGGTGGTGAACCGCTGGTCATCGCTGCCTACTACATTTTTCAGAATGTTGTACAGGTCGTAGTATTTGTCTTTATCATACCCGGGCGTTTGGGAATAATAGATCACGTTGAGTTTATCCCCGGCCACCTGGTCGGGTCTGAACACTACATTAAAGGGTGCGCTGTTATTTACTTTATATCGTAATTGATCTATGCCCCAGTCGGTACCAATAAGTGTGCTAACTACTACGCGCACATCTTTTCTGATCCCTTCCACTTCCTGCGCATACCACAAGGCATAAGAATCATTGTCTTCAGCGGTAAATAAAATGGCATTGGGCGGACAGCTCTTCAGGTAGTTTTTAGCCAGGTCGAGCGCCAGGGTTTTCTGGCTGCGGTCATGATCGTCCCATTCCTGCTGAGCCATTAAAACAGGCACGGCCAATAAGCAAAGCCCGGCCGCCAGGTAGGCGGCTATTGGCGGCCTGGTTACTTTTTCCAGCATCTGTTTTACCCAGAGCACACCTAGCCCAATCCAGATACTGAACGCATAGAACGAGCCTACAAAGGCATAGTCACGTTCGCGTGGCTGATAGCCTGCCTGGTTCAGGAAGAGGACAATGGCCAGCCCCGTGAAGAAGAACAATAACCCATTTACCAGCCCGTCGCGACGGCTGCGTTTAAATTGATACACCAAACCGGCAACACCTAATAAAAGGGGCAACATATATAAGCGGTTGAATGCTTTATTGGTAACGTGGGCGGTGTCGGGCATTTTTTGCTGATTGCCAACCATCACGTTGTCGATAAAGGAAATACCGCTGATGAAATTACTATCGCGTGGATTGCCAAAACCCTGCAGGTCGTTTTGCCGGCCAACAAAATTCCACATGAAATAACGCATGTACATCCAGCCGGCCTGATACCTGGTAAAGTATCTTATGTTATCTGCGATGGTAGGCGTTTCACCAATTTCCAATCCGGCGAACTGGCGGTAGCAATCTACCTGTCCGCGATCATTGCTGGCGTCATACATGCGGGGGAACAGGTGAGCGCCGGGAGCAGCACTCCAGTTCTGTATATAGCGGCTGCCGGCCACTTCATATTTATTTTTTCCCCTTACATATTCATCGCCGGTTTTGGCGTAAGGTGTTTTCTCGGTAAAATCAGGACCGTAAACTATTGGCCAGTCGCCATATTTTTCCCGGCTTAAATAACCTTCCAGGCTAATGGGGTTGTCGATGTTGTACATATCAACCCCCGGGTTGGCGTTTGACCTGATCATGGTAGTGAGGTAAGTTGAATACCCCAGCAGCATAAAGGCGCAGCTCCACAGACCGATTGTCAGGTATTTCAATTTTCTTTTGTTAGCTATCCTTATGCCCCAGGCAATGGTAGCGGCTATTAATAAAAAGAAAACAGTAAAGCCGGAAAAGAAGGGCATGCCCAGTTCATTAGTGAAGTAAACGTCAAAAGCGCCGGCGCCCTTAACGGTGTATACGATAATGAATTTCATTACAAAGCCCGTGATGGAACAGCCAATCAAAAAGGCAAGGATGGTATTTCGCCGGGTTACTTTAAACCGTTTGTAATAATACATCATAATGATGGCTGGAATGGTCAACAGGTTCAACAGGTGAACGCCAATGGAAAGCCCCATCATAAAGAAAATAAATACAAGCCATTTATCGGCGCCGGCTTTGTGTGATTGTTGTTCCCATTTTAAAATGGCCCAGAATACCAGGGCTGTGAAGAAAGAAGAGAGCGCATATACTTCGCCTTCCACCGCACTGAACCAGAACGAATCGGAGAAGGTGTAGGCCAATGCGCCCACTACACCGGCACTAATGATGCTGAATATAGCTTGCCTGCTAAGCGGCGCATCGTTTTTTTGTACCAACTTTCGTGCAAAGTGAGTAATGGTCCAGAATAAGAACAGGATGGTAAAGCCGCTTGCAATAGCGCTCATGCTGTTAACCGCAATGGCCGCGGTGTGTGGGTTGTTCCCAAAAAGGATAATAAAGAACCGGGCGATGAGGATAAACAGCGGCGCACCGGGTGGGTGGGGAATACCCATGGTATAAGCGGTTGAAATAAATTCCCCGCAATCCCATAAGCTAACGGTTGGCTCCATCGTCAGCAGGTAAACAGTACAGGCAATGGCGCATACCATCCATCCTGCCAGGTTGTTCACTTTGTTGAAAGTCATTTTTATGGATTTAAAGTTTATGACATATATATGGTTTATAGAATACACAGTCACCATCACGTGCTAGAGCCGGATGCTTTTTATACTTTAATCCCTTTCCTGATCTGGTAAATACAAAGTGCCTTTCTGTTTCAATGCCTTAACAGCACCTTAAATGTCGAATATATTTACAGAATTACATTTTCAGACGTACTATCAATATCCTATAGAAACGTTAATTATTTCCCTGAGCCGCTTAAACAGATTATATGTGAATAAACAAACATATTGCTGTATTGGTAATGGCATAAAATTTTCTTCTGCTGTACATACAATCTTCCAATATGAAATATGCTATTCGTTGTTTAACGGTAGTAGCCGTGTTGCTCATTGCCGGTAGCTATAATAGTGCCCAGGCACAAAAACTATTTTTCGTGTTTGCACATGGGCAATATGCTGCGCCGGTGCAGGCCAGTTTCAAAAATGATTACAACTTTGGCCTGGGAGCGGAAGCAGGCGCAGGCATTGACCTTGGCAAAAAGACATTTTTAACCGGTACAGTGGGGTATACGGTCTTTAATGCGCCTTCAAAAGAAATAAGTAATTTAACGTATGTTCCCATGAAGCTGGGGGTGCGCAAGTTTTTTTTACCGACTAATTTATTATTTATTCATGCCGATGCCGGGGTGGCGCATATTAAGGATAAAACCACCAATTCATCTTATTCCCGGTTTAGTGGTGATGTGGGCGCCGGCGTAAAGCTAGGCCTGTTTGAAATGGGAGTTGATTTTGATGGTTTCAGTCGTCCAAACGAAGGTTATGCCTCCTGGCTGGCATTTAAAGCGGGCTGGCACTTTGGGTTGTGAGGGGAGTTAATAAGGTTAATATAGTTGATGAGGTTGATAGAGGAAGAGATCGAGGCAGGAAGTAAGAGGTAAGAAGTTGACCAGTTGACGAGTTGACCAGTAATACAAATGATCTGAGTGAACAAATAGAAAGCCGGAAGGGCAATTGCTAAAAATTAGTAATGCCTGCCGGCTTTCGGCATTTTATGCCACCCACTCAACATTTTGACGCCAGAACCCTATATCAACATTGTCAACTATATCAACCCTGTCAACCTGCTTTCTACTCATCAACTGGTCAACTGGTTAACTGATCAACTTAAGCGATTCTTCGAATGTTACAGGCACGTCTTTATCTCTTCTATCGTTTCCAGAAACCTTTTCTCATGTTTAATATTTTTCATCCACGCCAGATCCCGTTCTATCAGGTCAATTTCTTTTTTGATAGTAGCT
>NZ_JBJMLX010000449.1:0-6398 GCF_045805085.1 Niastella sp. | reverse complement strand
TTATTACTACTATAAGTTATACAGGAATATCAATGAAAGGCAACCAAATGAAACGGTTAATCGTACAACTCCATAGAAAAATGCTTGGATGCATTCACTATTGAAAAACAAAGTAAGCTCCTTAAAAGCTGATTTAATTGCGATACTATGATTAAAAAAATTACAGGCGTTTTAGCATGCGGTATGTTATTATTTTATGGTTGTTATAATGATAAGGAAGAGATCTTATATGGGTCTTCAACCTGCGATGGGGTAAATGCAACATTTGCAGCTGATGTGATGCCCATCATTCAATCCAGTTGTGCCAAACCCGAATGTCATGCTTCAGGCAGCCTCAATGGCCCTGGCGCGCTTACATCATATACACAAATAAAAAATGCAGCAACACAAATAAAATCAGCAGTGATTTCCCGTTTTATGCCGAAAGAGGGCTCGCTTACAACAAGCCAAATAAAATCTATAAGCTGTTGGGTTGACTCGGGTACACCCAATAATTAAATTCACATTCTTCCATGAACAAAAAAAGGACAATCATTGGTGGTATAGTAGTAGTTATAGCGTTGGCTGGCGGTTATGGCTGGTATCAGTTTAACAGAACCGTTCAGGGCCTCGCTGATGTACGTGCTGATTTTTCTGTAAACGCTACAGACCTGATCAAAGAATTTGTTAGCAGTGAGGATGCGGCTAACAAAAAATACCTGAATAAAATTTTATCGGTAAAAGGCATGGTTAAGAATGTAGAATCAGCACAGAGTACCATTGTGCTGGGCGACACCAGTGATATGTCGGGTGTGCGTTGTGTAATAGACAGCACGGCCAATTCCACCATAGGTTCGTTACAGAAAGGCGCAGTAATAACCATTAAAGGAGCGATTACCGGGTTTAATAAAGATGAAACCGGACTGCTGGGCTCAGATGTTCAGTTGAACCGCTGCGTTATAGCCAACTAAACAATTGTTAAAACCAAATATTTTACCATGAGTTTCTTAATAAAGAAAGGCATTATATCGTGCTGCTTTATATTGATGGCGGCGTCGTTAATGGGGCAGGATAAATTCTTCACCAAAAGCGGCAATATTCAATTTTCTTCAAAAGGCGTTATTGAAACCATAGAGGCCACTCATCGCAGTGTCACCTGTGTACTCGACTCAAAAACCGGTGACATTCAGTTTGCAGTGCTCATGAAAGGCTTTGAATTCAGAAAAGCAATGATGCAGGAACACTTCAATGAAAACTATGTAGAAAGCGATAAATACCCCAAATCAGAATTTCGCGGGCAAATCACTAATAACAGTGAAGTAAACTACGCAAAAGATGGTAGTTATACTGTTCACATAAAAGGCAAGCTCACTTTGCATGGACAAACAAAAGATGTAGAGGCTGATGGTAAGATCACTGTGAAGGACGGTAAACTGATCGCCGCTTCAAAATTTAAGATTCTGATGTCTGAGTACGATATTGACATTCCTGGATCGGTAGCAGAAAATATGTCGGATACAATAAACATTACCGTGAACTGTACCCTGGAACCATTGAAACAATAAACTGCACGAACCAAACTAAAAAACCAACCGATATGAGCAAAATAACCTACATACTATTGACTGCCTGTTTTGTTATTACGGCGGCCAATACCATTCAGGCGCAGGAAAAAGACCTGTTAAGCATGGTCAGGGATTCTGCAAAAAAAGAATATGCTACGGGCGCTTTCAAATCAACTCGCGTTATCAATGGCCAGTCTATGGAAATGTTAGGCAAAGGAGTGCTGGATGTTCGCATTCTGCATCGCTTTGGCCTTTTGAGTGAAGGCGCTAAACAATTTTTTGGTTTAGACCAGGCCAGTATGCGACTGGGTTTTGATTACGGTATAACCGATAATTTAAGCGTGGGCATAGGAAGAAGTACATTGAATAAAGAACTGGATGCCTTTTTTAAATTTCGCGCCATACGCCAGGGAGCAAACGGCGGTTCACCGGTTTCAGTAATATGGGTCTCCGGCGCTGCCGTTCAAACCATGCCCTGGACAGATACAACCCGGAAAAACTATTTCTCTTCGCGTGTAGCTTATTACCACGAAATAATCATCGGCCGCAAATTCAGCAATGCTTTCAGTTTGCAGGTTAGCCCCATAATGGTTCACCGTAACCTGGTAGCCAAAGCCGATCAGGACAACAATACCTGGGCATTAGGGATCGGTGGCCGGTTGAAATTATCTAAGCGCACTGCGTTTGTGGTAGATTATCATCCCATCCTGGCAGGACGTGAGCCGGGAACAAAAGATCCTATATCTGCAGGTTTTGATATTGAAACCGGTGGCCACGTATTTCAGTTACATTTTAGCAACAGTACCGGTATGAACGAAAAAGCCTTCCTCACCGGCACTACAGATAATTTCTGGAAAGGTGATATCCGGTTCGGCTTTAACCTGTCGAGGGTGTTTCAGGTTAACAGAAAGAAAAAATAATTAGCAAATGTGAAAATGGGAAAACTGCTTATAAATGGGAAACCCTGCCTGTCGGCGGGGTTTTTCATTTGCTAATTTTCACAATCGTATTACCAGCTCAACTTCACCAAAATCAAACTCCCGTTCCATCACGTCTTTGGTTAGCAGCCGGCCGCTGTCGGAAACGCCCATAATGGTGGTTTCAAACAAAACGGCGCCTTTTTTCAAGGTAACTGACTGATGTAATTTGTATAATGCCTGTTGATACTCCTTCATGATGGTTTCAAAACCGCCTGCCTGTAATTGCCGGTACCGGCGCTCCAGCGCCTGGCAGAGTTCCTTACCTAATTCGGCGGCATCAAAGTCTTTCCCGGTGACCTGTTTTAATGAAACCGGGTTGGGTAAACCGGGATCAAAAACAACCTGATTAATGTTAATTCCAATACCAACCACGGCATATAACCAGTCGGCGCCACGGAATACATTTTCTATTAAAATGCCACCTGCCTTTCTGTCACGCCAATACACATCATTTGGCCATTTGATAGCCGTTTCATCCCCGGCATATTTTTTATAAAAGTCATAACAGGCGAGGGCTACTGTAGCAGACAGCCAGAACTGGCGGCTGGGCAATAAGCCAGGTACAATAACCGAACTAAGCATAATATTCTGATTAGGGGTTGTTAACCAGCTTTTTCCACGTTGTCCTTTACCGGCTGTTTGCTCCAGGGCAAACCAGGTTGCACCATGACTTGCCAATCCGGCTTGTATTTGCCGCATGGCATAGTTGTTGGTGCTGTCTATAGTTGGTAATATTATATAAGGATGACCAATAGGGGCATCCTGACCAGGATGTGACAAAAGATTATTATTTTTGGGATGCGCGAAATTAGGAATTAGCCTTGAGCGTTTAGGAAGAAATGCGGTAATAAGCGAATTTATTCGTATTTTAATATCAGTAGTCACTTCCCGCGGTCAGGGAAGATAACGAGCCAGATTGCAAAGCTCCTCACTACCAGAACCTAAAACACATTGATCATTTAAACACAGGATTATTGGAAGTAGTTTCATTGTTAGCTACCCGTCGTAAACGAAATAGTGTAGCCCGGTTAACAAAAAATTCAAAGATTTTCAAAGCAATTATTCACGCCATAAAGGAAAAGAAGGGAGAACATATTGTGTCGTTGGACCTGCGTAAAATTCCCGAAGCTGTTGCCGACTTTTTTATTATTTGTGAAGCCAGCAGTACCACCCAGGTAAAGGCCATTGCTGATTATGTACAGGCGCATGTAAAAGAAACAGTTGATGAAGCACCTTTCCATAGCGAAGGGCAACAGGCAGCTCACTGGATACTAATCGATTATGTTAATGTTGTCGTGCATGTCATGCAGCCCGAAACCCGCAAGTTCTACAAGCTGGAAGAAATGTGGATGGATGCTGAAGGTGAAGAATATTAAAGCCCCCTGCAAAATTTATTGTTAAAATGCGGCTTTATGCGAAATAATGATTAACTAACAGCTTTTTAGGCGAACAATTTAGGGTCGTCAATCATTAATTATTTTATCTAGAAAACCAAGGACAAGCAACAATATACTATGTCACAAGACGAGTCAAGACAGAACGACCGCAATTTCCCTCGCTTACGACCACGTGAAGACGGTGGCGGACAGCGGAAAGGTCCAAAATTCAATATTTACTGGGTTTGGGCTATCATTTTCGCAGTTTTAGTAGGCTTTCAATTATTTGGTTCCTTTGCCCCAGACGCCAAAACCATTACCGACCTCGAGTTTTACAAAATGTTGGATAATGGGGATGTAGATAAGCTTAATACAGTTACCAATAAAAATACGGTTCGGGTATTTATCAAGAAAGAGAAAATAGATAAGTACAAAGATCAGCTTTCAAAAAACTCCTGGACCAGCGTAGGTGATAAAGGCCCGCAATTCGAATTCAAGGTCATTAAAGCCGATGATTTTAATAAAGAACTGAACGCTTACTTCGAGAAACATCCTGAACTTACCCGGGTTGCAAACATACCCATCCAGGAAGGAGAATGGTTCGGTTCCATCATCCAATTCTTATTACCCCTTGTTGTGATCGTGCTCATCTGGGTAATGTTGATGCGAAAAATGGGTGGCGGTGCTTCCGGCGGCAGTGGCCCCGGTGGTATCTTCAACATTGGTAAATCAAGAGCTACCCTGTTCGATAAAGGCACAAAAGTAAACATCACGTTTGCCGATGTGGCCGGTCTCGATGAAGCCAAGGTAGAGGTAATGGAAATCGTTGACTTTTTAAAGAATCCCAAGAAATATACTTCGCTCGGTGGTAAAATTCCAAAAGGTGCATTGCTGGTAGGTCCTCCCGGAACCGGTAAAACCCTGTTGGCAAAAGCCATGGCCGGTGAAGCACAGGTTCCTTTCTTCAGCATGAGCGGTAGTGATTTCGTGGAACTGTTTGTTGGGGTGGGCGCCAGCCGTGTTCGCGACCTGTTCAAGCAAGCCCGTGAAAAAGCACCTTGTATCATTTTCATAGATGAAATTGATGCTATTGGCCGCGCACGTGGTAAGAACGCGATCATGAGCAACGACGAACGCGAAAGCACACTGAACCAGTTACTGGTTGAAATGGATGGCTTTAGCGGCGAAAGCGGTATCATCGTACTCGCAGCTACCAACCGTCCAGATGTACTGGATAGCGCGTTACTGCGTCCCGGCCGTTTCGACCGTCAGATCTCAATCGACAAACCCGATCTGAAGGGTCGTGAGCACATCTTCAAAGTGCACCTGAAACCGATCAAGCTTTCTGAAAAAGTAGATATTCATAAACTGGCCGAACAAACACCAGGTTTTGCCGGCGCCGATATAGCTAACATCTGTAATGAAGCCGCCCTGATTGCCGCCCGTAAAGGAAAGCAATCCGTTGAAATGGACGACTTTCAGGATGCAGTTGACCGCGTTATCGGTGGTTTGGAAAAGAAGAACAAGATTATTTCCCCCGACGAAAAACGCATCATCGCTTATCACGAAGCTGGTCACGCTATTTGCGGCTGGTACCTGGAGCATGCGTATCCATTATTGAAAGTGACCATTGTACCAAGAGGCGTTGCCGCACTGGGATATGCACAGTATACACCCAAAGAGCAATACCTGTACAATACCGATCAGTTAATGGACCAGGTTTGTATGACCTTGGGCGGTCGCGCCAGTGAAGATATTTTCTTCCATAAAATATCAACCGGTGCACAGAACGACCTGCAACAGATCACCCGTATTGCCTATTCGATGGTTACTATATATGGCATGAATGAAAAAGTGGGTAATGTAAGTTTCTACGATCCTGCCCAGGAAAATTCATTCACCAAACCATACTCTGAAGAAACTTCGAAGCTGATAGATGAGGAAGTACGTAAGCTGATAGAAGAGGCATATGAAAAAACAAAACAATTACTTACTGAGAAAAGGATACAGGTTGAAAAACTGGCCGAAGCCTTACTCGAAAAAGAAGTGTTGTTTCAAAGTGATGTAGAAGCATTGATTGGCAAACGACCCTTTACAGATAAGAAAACACTTGATGTAGATGGCGAAGGCCATGCCGAAGGAGCCATCAGCGAAGGTGTCCCTCCTTACGACAGCAACGTTACAAATCACCCTGCTACATAATTGTTGTTATGAACGTTTCTCCAGCAAAAGAAAATATTTTAAAAAAAATAAGAAAGGCGTTGACAAGTTCAACGCCTCTCCCTTTTCCGGAAAGCGAAGGCAATAGTTCTGTTTACCACCCTTCTCAACAGGATCTGGGTTTAGAATTCGCCGAACGGTTCACCAGACTTCAGGGAAAATTTGTTTTTTGCCAGGATTATAAAGAGCTGGTTGCCCGGCTTAACCAGATCATCGGCATTAACAAATGGGATAAAGTGTATTGTAAAGAAGAAGGTTTACGGAAAACGCTCGCAGAT
>NZ_JBJMLX010000448.1:0-12285 GCF_045805085.1 Niastella sp. | reverse complement strand
GTATCGAGCAGCATCAGCGCCTGTTCGCGATTACTGCTTCTGCGGGCTTTGATTGCTTCAGTAATTTGCATGTTAATTCGTTTTCAGGGTACCTGGTTTTATTTCGGCCAGTGCATCGGCAAGCCGGTTTGTTTCTTCTTCAGTGGGTGGCAGCTTAACAATGGCGTCGAGCGCTTTCTGTCTTGAGGAAACGTCTGTCATTTCATTTTTCACGACGGTCAACAGCACATCGAAGCGCTTTTGCACGCCGGGACGCAGATAACCGTCGAGGCTCAGTCGCACCAGTTCTCGATCATTATCATACAACAGCACATCTTCCAGCGCCGGAACTATCTGAGTATACTGTTCGGCTGCATTGGCGAGCACGCCGGCGCAGGTAATGCGGAAGGGCGAACCTGGTTCGGTCAGTTCAGCACAAAACACTTCTACCAGTTCTGGATGGCGGGCCACCGACAATGCTTTTACCTGGTTGAACAACAGCTCGCGCAAGGATTCATTACGCTCGTTGCGGAAAAGTTGTAATACCGTGTCGAGCAGCTTTTCAATATTCATTTTACCGGTCAGCAGCTCCAATATCTTTTTACGCTGGCTGGTATTGGGCAGGCCTTTCATGCTTTGCAAGAGTTGCTGACTGATCGCTTCATCACGACCAGCATAAGGCGCCAGCATACCGGTCAACTGTTCAAATTCTTCATTGCTGAATACGCCGGGATTACCGGCAAAGGTGGCGGCCACTTCGGCCCTGATTGGCTGCAAACGCATAACAGGTTTTAACAGTTCCAACAGGGTACTGCGAACTCCTTCCGAGTTGTCTGCCGAAAGGCGGGTGGCCATTGCCTGTAGTTGTTCATTGCTGAGTTCGGGCATTTCCTGCTGTAATTGCAGGGCTTTACTGCGAATGCCGGCAGCTGCGTCGTTAGCAGCGGAGTGGTATAATTGGGTGATGATGGCTTCGTTCCACGGCTTGATGCGGGTGATGGCTTTCAGTGCTTCCTCCCGCGCCTGTTCATCATTGTCTGTACGCAGCACGGCAATCAGCAACGGACTATAGCTGGCATCGAGCAGGCGGGCACCGGCCAGTTTATTCAAAATACGGAAGCGAATACTGCGGTCTGTTTTCACCTCAAGGTACGGCTGCAGCGCACTCACCAGCTCAGGGCCCCATGAAGGACATTTTTCTGCGAGCTGCACGGCCTGCAGTTGAAGGATGTTGGGCGCGTTACTATTCTTTGCCAACACTTCCTGGGCTGTTTCCGGTGAAATAGCGGGCAGGCTGTTGAGGGTTTGTTGTACGGTCATGCGTTCCGGCTCGCTGAGACTGTCCTGTGCCGAGAGTTCAATAAAGAAACCGGCCAGCCGGGGATCCTGGTGCACACTTTCCTGCAGGCGTTGCAACAGGCGGTTGCGCACGTCCCGGTCCTGCTCCTGTTTGTATACGTCCAGCAGGGCGTTAAACAGGGCCGTTGTATCGCTGAAACGGGAAGTATTCAGCGAAGAAAGAAAGCCGAGGAGGCGGTCACGGGTTTCTTTGTCTTTTGTGAGGGGTAAAACTTCCAGCAAGGCGGTAGTAACTTCCGGCACATGCAGGTTCTGAGCCGCCAGTTGAATGATCTGTGCTTTGATCACCTGTTCTGAATGGGGGCTACCCAGCACTTTTCTGATAAGCCCGGGCAAGGCATTGTTTTCCATTTTTTGTTTTTAGGATTATGATTATCAGGCAATGGAAATGGCTTCAATCCTATCCAGGGCCACGATACAACGTTTGCCACCATCTATACGGAGTTCAACCGAATAATTGTTTAGATCGGCAACAATGCCGCTGATAAGATGATTGGTGAGAAAAATATTTACGGGTACCTGTTCTAGCCTGCTATTGTTCAGCAGGTCAAAAAAGAAAGATTGGTGCATAAGGAATATGTATTGTACACTTTCAGGTGTTAAATATAATATTTTTCATTGCTCTGTGCCAGCTTCCTGTTATCGGAGTTTGATTTTACCTACTTCCCTTAAATATCTGAAACGATTAAGCGATGTCAGTGGCACAGGAAAGACTGTTGTTCTAAAAAATAATTTGGAATGGTTATAAACTAGTAGCATATTTGTAGTGTCATATTATACTATGACACTAGTGAACATGCTGGAAATTAAGAACCTAAGCTTCGGGTATCATTGTAAGTCATTGATACTGAAAGACATTACCCTCTCCTTAGAGGATGGCCATATTTATGGTTTGTTGGGCAAGAATGGTGCTGGCAAATCTACCTTGCTGAAAAATATGGTAGGCCTGGCAGTTCCTGTACAGGGTGCCTGTATGTTTAATGGAAACAATGTTGCCGGGCGGCCAGTGCCGGTGCTGGAGGATATTTTTTTTATTGCGGAAGAATTATTTGTTCCCTCTCTTACCCCGGCCCGGTTTGTTGCCAATACGGCAAGCTTTTATCCCAAATTCAACCAGGATGATTTTTATCAATATTTAAAAGTGCTGGATGTTGATGTGAATGCTGTAATGAATAAACAATCTTACGGCCAGCAGAAAAAAGCAATGATTGCTTTTGGATTGGCTGCCAACACAGATCTGCTGGTAATGGATGAGCCTACCAATGGCCTCGATATTCCATCAAAAATGCAGTTCCGAAAACTAATTGCTTCTGTGCAAACAGAAAGCCGCTGCATCATCATATCCACCCACCAGGTAAGGGATCTGGACAGTTTAATAGACACGCTGCTGGTATTGCACAACAGCGAGATCATTGTTAACAAATCAGTGGATCAGGTAGTTGAAAAGCTGCATTTCGGAATGTATACAAACACGGAGGGCCTGCCAGTTTTGTATGAAGAAGAAAGCCTCCGGGGTAAGCACGCCATCCTGCAAAATACAAATGGTGAATTCAGCAAACCTGATATTGAATTGCTCTTCAATGCTATCATCGGCAACCATCCATTACTTTTAGAAATATTAAACGCGTAGCAAAATGAACAAAACTTTCAACGCAAAACGGTTTGGCAGGTTGTTCATTAAACATTCTACCGAACATTATAAGAGCTACGGCTTATCATTGTTTGCCCTGATCGGGGTAATGTTGCTGGGCGGCGGCTTTCTGGTCTATCTGGTAAGGGCTCGTTTGAACATAAACGATCAGTGGGTCCTGTTCACGATGATCCTTTTATTGGCAGGTACCATATTCACCAGTGTCATATTTGCCGATCTGGGGGATAAGAAAAAGGCCATTCCCTGGCTATTGTTACCCGCTTCGCACTTTGAAAAATTTCTGGTTGCCTGGATCTACTCATTTGTAGTGTTCATAATTATTTATACTCTGAGCTTTTACCTGGTAGCCCTGTTTGTATTGAACATTGAACCTTTGGAGGGCAGTTCACCGGAGATGTTTAACATTTTCAGCAATCAGGCATTACAAATATATATGGTGTACGCATTTCTGCACGGTGTTGCCATTTACGGCGCCATATATTTTGAAAAACTACATTTTATAAAAACTGCTTTTGTCTTTTTTATCTCGCTGGGCATTTTGATCCTGATGAATAAAATGATGTTGGACACCATGCTGGGCAGGAATGTTGAAGCGGCTCCTCCATTTGGTAGTCTCAGGTTTACCGAAAAAGGACAGGTGAATGAGATTATGCTTTCAATCAATCAAAATGGTATCAGTATTGATTACCTGGTAGCGGTGTTAGCTGTCTTTTTTTGGGTGGCGGCTTATTTCAGGCTTAAAGAAAAGCAGGTTTAATTAAAGTTTATAAATGAAATTCAGAGATAACGAAGCTATATACCTGCAAATTGCGGCTTATGTGGGGCAGAACATCCTCCTGGGCAAATGGCCGGCTGAACAGAAGATCCCTTCTGTACGTGATCTTGCCATTGAACTGGAGGTAAACCTGAATACAGTAATGCGCTCCTATGAGTTTCTTGAAAGCCTGGGCGCAATCTATAATAAGCGGGGAATTGGATTTTTTGTTTCACCAGATGGCCACGAAAAAGTGAAGGCATTCAGGAAAGAAAAATTTATCCAGCAAGACCTGCATGATTTTTTTAACAACGTATACCTGCTTGATATTTCCCCCGAAGAAATTTTGAAATGGTACCAGCAATTTAAAAAGGCTAATTACGAACCAAAACCCGGCAAAAAAAATGAAAACAAGTAATAAAATCATTCTCGCAGCCGTGCTTATTACCCTGGTGTGCCTGGTGGGATATGATCTTTTATTGAAAGCCGAATATATGTCGGGCGATTATAAAATTCCATATAAAAGTTATGTCAACCTTCCGTGGAAAGACTTTGATATTGTAGAAGTGAACTCCTCCACAGCGGTAAATGTACAATTTGTACAAGGCCCGTTCAGTGTAAAGATCGACGGATATGCACTGGAATATACCACTATCCGGCAGCAGGGAAAAACGCTGCAGATCACGGCTGGTTTTGAAAATAAACATTTATGGGATCCACAACCTTACCTGATACTGATCTCCTGCCCGATGCTTACAAAGGTATATGCAAACGCTACTTATTATGTCAATAAGCATCCCATTACCGATACTATTGAAAAGGAAGGCTGGAATATGCGTAAGGTTTTAATTGATGGCTTTAAGCAGGATTCGTTGAGTATAGAACAGGATTACGGCAGCACAGTAAAACTTGAAAATAATAATATCCGCTCCATTCACGCCGCTATTGGAAAAAGTAACGGCAGCGGTTCACATATAATTCTTGAGAAAAGTAATCAGTTTGACAATGCCAGTCTTGAAATAGGTCACAGAAGCAATTTAGAATTGGGAAATTGCCTTATCCACCATCTTGACTACCATCTTTCAGACAGCGCCAAATTGATCATAAGCGGCAGCGCACACGAGTTATTAAATAATTTAAACCATTTCCGCCAATGAAACTTTCCATCAACGCACTCTCAAAAACTTATGCCAATGGTGTTCATGCCCTTAAAGACGTTTCGCTTACATTAAGCAATGGCATGTTTGGCCTGCTTGGGCCTAATGGCGCTGGCAAATCTTCGCTGATGCGAACCATTGCCACCCTGCAGGAAGCCGACCAGGGCAGTATTTTCTTAGATGATTTAAACGTTTTGAAAAATAAAACTGAGGTCCGGCAATTGCTCGGTTACCTGCCGCAGGAATTTGGCGTTTACCCAAAGGTATCGGCAGAACGGATGCTGGACCATATTGCTCAATTGAAAGGCATTGAAAATACAGGAGAAAGAAAGGAACTGGTGGGAAGTTTGCTGGAGAATGTCAATCTTTCAAAAGACAGGAAAAAGCATTTGGGCACTTATTCAGGCGGAATGAAACAACGCTTCGGTATTGCACAGGCGCTGATAGGCTCGCCCAAACTAATTATTGTAGATGAACCAACGGCGGGGTTGGACCCTGCAGAAAGAAACCGCTTTTATAACCTGCTTAGCCAGCTGGGCGAAAACACCATAGTCATTCTTTCAACGCACATTGTAGAAGACGTCAGTACTTTATGCTCCAGCTTCGCTATTATCTGCCAGGGCGAAGTATTGTACGCCGGCGAACCTGACAATGCAGTGAATGCAATGGAAGGGAAAATATTTTCCAAAGCGATCGACAAAGATAAATTGCCACATTATCAAAGCCAGTTCAAAGTTATATCCACTCAGTTAAAAACAGGCAAGCTGCACATCCGTGTTTTGCAGGATACCGAACCGGGCAATGGATTTGTAACTGCCACTCCCACCCTGGAAGATGTTTATTTCAGCAATATATCCACCCGCGTAGATGTAAACACCATTTAACTCTGCATAAATTTTAGCATATGTTCCGGAAAATAATTTTGTTCGAGATCCAAAACCGGGTCCGCCGGCCAGTCATTTACCTGTACTTTGCTGCTGCACTCATATTTACCATTGGAAGTTTTGCCACCGGCTCTTTACCGGTGGGAGAAAAAGAACATATTAATTCGCCTTACCTCATTGCGATGTGGTGCGCAGGTATTACCATGATCATGATGTTGGTGAGTTCTTCCATTATGGGAGACGCCCTGTACCGCGATATTGAATACAATACCAAAGATTATTACCTTACTTACCCCATTACTAAAGCCGGCTATTTCTGGGGAAGGTTTACAGGTTCTTTTATCTGTATGCTTTTTATCGCCAGCGCTATTATTATTGGCATTTATATTGGCACCCAACTTGGACCAGCCATGGGTTGGAAAGATGTAAAAGAATACGGGCCGAACAGGCTATCCTTTTATTTGTACCCGTTCTTTACCATTGCACTCCCCAACCTGTTTTTTACCTCATCATTATTTTTCGGATTGATTGCCGTTACCCGCAATGTAAAAGTGATTTACAGTGGCGGTATCCTGTTGTTCCTGGGTTATTTTCTTTCTTCTTTTTTTCTTCGCAATACTAATAATGCTACCGTTATCAACCTTGCCGATCCATTCGGATTAAACGGCGTTCGCTTTGCATCAAATGCAGCCGGCTACATGCAGAAAAATTCAAGTGTATTGCCCGTGACCGGAGTTTTTTTAGAGAACCGCATCATATGGGCCGGCTTAGGGTTACTGGTACTTTTGTATACGTATTTCCGTTTTAGCTTCGAAAAATTTTTTAGCGGTAAAAGAGATAAGGCAGCTATAGACGATGTAGTTTCCAAAACAAAACGTGCTGTTTTCCGCAACGCATCAATTAATTTCAGCGGATCGTATAACCGCAACACGCTCTTTACACTTACAAAACTGGAACTGACCAATATTTTCAGGGATAATTATTTTTGGATCATCCTTTCCAGCGGAATGGTTTTCCTGGGGTTTGTTTTCTGGATGGGCAATGGAGAATTTGGCGTACCCGATTTGCCACGCACGGTCATGTTGTTTGAAATTTTCAACGATGTTTTTCCATTCTTCATTTTCTTCATCATTATATTTTATACCGGGGAAACACTGCACCGCGACCGGGTAACACGCTATTCTTTTATCAATGATTCATTGCCGCCGCCAAACCGGATATTAAACGGCTCTAAACTGATTGCCTTGCTTATTCTGGGGGCCAGCCTTGCCCTGATCCCTGTTATAGTAGGCCTGATCATACAAACAGTAAAAGGGTTTCACCAGTATAATTTCCCGGCTTATTGCACTTTCATATTTATTGTTATTCTGCCGCGTCTGCTTGAAATGGTACTGTTTTCTTACATGGTGCATGTAGTGATCAACAATAAATTTGCTGCACATGCGGTAGGCATTGTTTTTTGGGTAGTCGTATTTTTCCTTCGCATTTCCGGTACTTTCGATTATAATTTATTATTGTATTCTCATACACCGTCCTATCGCATTTCAGATATGGATGGCCTTGGTCATATGACTGCTGCGGTCAATTGGTTTAATTGTTACTGGTTATTGTTTGGCGGGTTATTAATAATTGTTTCGGCATTATTCTATTATCGGGGCATCAGTTCTTCCTTTAAAGAAAGACTGCAACTGCTGGCTGAAAGATTTGATAGAAGAACCAAATTATTTACCGGTGTATTACTCCTGGCTTTTCTGTCGGTAGGGGCGTACAATTATTATAACGTAAGTTACCTGAATAATTACCTGACGAAATCCGAACGCGATCACAGGGCAATTACTTTCGAGAAAGCTTTAAAAAAATACCAGGATCTTCCTTTGCCAAAAGTAACCCGCATGCAGTTGCATACGGATCTTTATCCTGATAAGCAGCAGGCATTTGTACATGCGGTACTGCACGTAGTGAATAAAAACGCTGCGCCCATTGAAAAGTTATTACTGGATGCCGAAGGACTGACTGCATATACTGTTAAACAAAATGGAATACCTGTGCCTTACAGTTCGCCATTATTGTACTCACGTGGATTTTTCAATTTTTTCAGGCCTGCAACAGATACGGCTGATTTTCGTCTTTACCAGTTGCAAAAACCACTGGCGCCGGGCGATTCAACAGAGTTGGAGATCACATCATCTACCGTGTTCGCTGGTTTCAGCAATGACCTGTATGCCGGCAATTTGTTACGCAATGGTACATTTTTTAATTTTGGTTTACCAGGTTTAGGGTATGACGATGATGACGAACTAAACAGCCCGTATGAGCGCAAAAAAGCGGGTCTGCCGCCAAAAGAAGAAGAAGAAATTGCACAGGATGATCCTAAAGGTATCAACACACTGAAAGCCGGTAAAGAATCAGATCTGTTACAATTAGAGATGACCATTAGTACCGTTGCCGATCAAACTGTAATTGCACCCGGCGAACTGCAAAAGCAATGGCAACAAAACGGTCGCAACTACTTTTATTATACCCACACCTGTCCCGGACTTTATCCACCGGTAGGGATCCTGTCAGCAAAATTCGCTTCGTTGAAAGACTCGGTTCTGTTGGATCATAACATAAACATTAGTATCAATTATTACCCCGGGCACAATGCAAACATTAAACGGTTTATAGCAGCTTATAAAGACGGGTTACGTTATTTCAGTACAGCTTACGGTCCTTACCCGTTTAAAGACATCCGGCTGGCAGAAACAGCTTCTTACGGCCCGCGGGATGCTTCTATGACCAGCTTTGAAACCTATGCCGAAAGCCATTGCTGGAATGCAGATTTTACTGATCCCAATCAATTTGATTATTGTTATTTCAATACTACTATCGGACTGGCGCAGCAGTGGTGGCGTTTTTGTGTTGCACCCAACGCAACTGTAGGTTCACTGGTAATACCTGAAGGACTTGCCAGGTACAGTGCATTGGTGATGGCAGAAAAAAAATATGGCAAAGCCAATATAAAACGTATCCTGCAGGATCAGTTATGGCTTTATTTATGGATCAGGCGGCGCGACAACCACGAGCACCCCCTCATAAGGGCCAACATCTGGTATGAATGGAGTGGTAAAGCCAGTGTAGCCTTATATGGTTTAAGGGATTTGATTGGTGAAGACAGTATGAATGCAGCTTTACGCGAATTTAAAAATGCCTATGCTTTTAAAAGTCAGCCACCCTTTGCCGGTACCAATGACCTGTACAGGTACCTGCAAAAACATGTGCCGGATTCTCTGCAATATTTCTTAACAGATATCTGGCAAAAAATCACCTTGTATGATAATAAAATAACCAGCCTTAGCGCGGTGCCTGCAGGTAATAAGGATGAATATAAAGTAACGCTTTCCGTTGAGGCAAAAAAGGTTTGGGAAGACGATAAACACAATGAAATTATTGCCAATAATATGAGTGACTATATAGATATCGGCATATTTGGCGCCAGTACAACCAACAAAGAAGGCAGATCGGAAACCAATCCTTTGTACCTGCATAAATACAAGCTAACCGCAGGGCAGCATACCATTACCGTTGTTGTTAAAGGAAAACCTGTCAGGGCAGGGATCGATCCTTATGCAAAACTAATAGACCGTCAACCGAATGACAATATCAAAGAGTTCTAATCCACAACAAATGAAAAAGCGGAGAAAGCATCCTGATATGTCAATCGTGGCTACCTGGCAGTCATGGCATCGTTTTTATAGCGTTTAGTTTAAAGGCCGTAATAAAGCGAGCGATAAATTAGATTTGAATGGCATTTCCTTCAAGTTATATCAACCAAATAGAGGTGAGCACCGAAGAGACCACCATCTTTCTGCAAAGGTTAGGAAGTGGGCCGGGGTTGCTGCTGCTGCATGGGTTTCCACAAACCCATTTAATGTGGCGGGAAGTTGCACAGGCATTGTCAAACGATTTCACGGTCATTTGTGCCGATTTACGGGGGTATGGTCAAAGTGGTTGTCCTCTTTCTGATAAAGACCATTCACCTTATTCAAAACGGGCCATGGCCAGGGATATGGTGCAGGTGATGGAGCAATTGGGATTTACTGAGTTCATGGTGGCTGGTCACGATAGGGGAGGCCGGGTGGCTTATCGGCTGTCACTGGATCATCCAAAGCAGGTGAAAGCACTGGCCGTACTGGATATTTTACCCGTTGCTGAAGTATGGAACCGGGCCGACAGGCATATTATCGATTTTTGGCCCTGGTCGCTTTTGTCGCAAGCGGCGCCTTTTCCCGAACGGCTTATTTCAGGTGCGCCGGATGCGATTATTGATAATGCGTTTTCTGACTGGGGAACTGATGGCGCTTTTTTTTCCCGGGAAGTAAGGGCTGCGTATATACAACAATTATATGATCCCTTACATGTGCACGCTATATGCGAAGAATTCAGAGCAGCGGCTACCATCGATTATCTACATGATAAGGAAGATCAAAAACAAGGCAACCGTATTCAGTGTCCTGTTTTGGCTTTATGGAGCGCCGGCGGTCCTTTAGATACCTGGTATGCCGAAGCTGGCGGGCCGCTGAATATTTGGCGGAATTGGGCGCACCATGTGCAAGGTTTGGCGCTGCATGGCGGCCATTTTTTTCCTGAAGCGGATCCGGAAGGAACTGTCCGGGCCTTGCGTCAGTTTTTTAAAAGCGGCGGCTAAATGTTTTTAGGATCACTGAGCGCCTGGTGAGCCGGATCTGATAAGCGAATGGATGCCTCTCCGCTTTTTCTGAATGCGCCCGGAGAAACTCCAAAGATCTTGCTGAACAAGCGATTGAAATATTTGTCATCTTCATACCCCAAAGCATAAGCTACCTCTTTTACTGATAAATCGGAATGGTATAATAGTCTTTGTGCTTCCCGCATCAATTCCTGTTGAATGAAATAAGAGTTTGTCATGAACCACGGCATTCTCAACAGTGTCATCACCAAGCCGCAGCCTGATCTCATTCCACAATCGCTCATCAGACCAGTGTTCGGGGCCATCACTCAGCGCGCACTGCAAATAGTATCTGCTCCTTTGTGGTCCACGCGGCAACTGGCAAACACACCCGTGATCGCTGATGCCCATGATCGGATGACCCCTGAGAGGCGTTTCAACAAGCGCTGCCAGCCAGGCATAGCCAAACTCATGGCTGTATTTAGTGAGAATGCCTGCGGGGATCGACGCTCTGCTAATGCCGCGATCACCATCACACCCGACAATGTAGTGGCAATTAATTGTATGGAAACCCTTCGCGTCGGAATAGGTAACCTGTGGCTGTTCGTTTTCCTCGTTTCGAATAGTTACATTGGTTACTTCAAAACGCACCTCACCACCTTTGACATCAATTAGTTCTTTCAATAAGTTGTTGACAAGTATTTGTTGGGTGCAGAACCGCCCGTCACTGCCTTCTTCTCCTATCACTGTAAAAGTACGGCTAATTCCATTTAAGCGATAGTCGATCGTTTGGGCTACCAGGCCTGAAAGAAGCTGTTCAGCCAGCCCCCATCGTTCAAACATTTGCACAGCCCGCGCTTCAACAACACCGGCGCGTTGCCGCATTTGAACATAAGCTCTATCGCGTCTTTCCAAAACAATACAAGGAATACCAGACTTATTTAAAAACGTCGCTAATGTTAAACCCGACACACCGGCTCCAATAATGACAACTGTGGTCTTTTCAATGTTTTGATCTGTTTGCATATTTTTTTCTGATTGGATCATTTTACAATGCTGTTGTTAAAATACTTCAACAAAGATCGCTTGCCGCAAGGTGGGATCAGGTTAACGATTTACGGTAATAAGTGGACTATTCACGTATTTATAAATTCTTAAGGAGGCTCGCTGCCTTTTGGCTACAACAATTGGTTATTTGGTTATTTTTTTAACAGCATCGCCGCGGAACTTTGTATCGAAAAAATAATAAATTATGAACATCGTACTTACAGGTTCTATCGGAAACATTGGAAAGCCACTTACCCGGGCGTTGATACAAAACGGTCATAACGTAACAGTCATCAGTAGTACTGACGAACGAAAGTCGGCCATTGAAGCGCTTGGTGCTCAGGCAGCTATTGGAACCATGCTGGATCCTTTTTTTCTGACCAGGACTTTTCAAGGTGCAGATATCGTGTATCTCATGGAAACAATGGATGCCGCCGGCGGTGATCTGTCAGACAAAGAAGTTGATTTCATTGGTATCATAACCAAAATAGGCCATAACTATAAGCAGGCTGTCGAACAGTCGGGCGTGAAAAAAGTAGTACATCTCAGCAGCGTTGGTGCACACATGGATAAAGGTAATGGCTTTTTGATCTTTCATCATAATGTAGAAAATGTTTTGAAGCAGTTACCAGCCGACGTGCCATCAAAACTTTACGCCCGGTAGGTTTCTATACAAACATGTTCTCCTTCATTCAAACGATCAAAAACAAGGGCGCTATCATCTCTAACTATGGCGGTGATCAGAAACAACCATGGGTTTCCCCTTT
>NZ_JBJMLX010000447.1:0-7586 GCF_045805085.1 Niastella sp. | reverse complement strand
GATTTAGGCAAGCCTGTATTTACCGGCGAATTTGGCGCCGATATGAAAGTGTCGCTGCTGAACGACGGTCCCGTTACCATAGTGATTGATACAAAAAATAAAGAATAATGTTAATAAAAGACGCACAAGCACAGGTTGACCACTGGATAAAAACAGTGGGGGTTCGATATTTCAGCGAACTAACCAATATGGCTATTCTCACCGAAGAGGTGGGCGAGCTGGCACGTATTATGGCGCGTAAGTACGGCGATCAGTCGTTCAAGGAAAGTGATAAAAATAAAGACCTGGCCGATGAAATGGCCGATGTGTTATGGGTACTTATTTGCATGGCAAACCAAACCGGTGTAGACCTTACCGAGGCGCTGGAGAAAAATTTTGAGAAGAAGAATATCCGGGATGCTAACAGGCATAAGGACAATGAAAAGTTAAAAAGTTAATAAGTTGACAGGGTAAAAACCGATGTGCATACAGACTGTTTCCTGCAGTAGGGAATCTTGATTATAAGTCTTGTCAATTTGTTAACTCTATTAACTTACCAACTATTATATTTGCATCCTTATGGCAACAGATAACAACAGGTTCCAGGCAATAATTGCGCATTGCAAAGAGTATGGATTTATTTTTCAGTCCAGTGAAATATACGATGGGCTTAGTGCCGTTTATGACTATGGCCAGTGGGGAAGCGAGCTCAAGAAAAATATCCGGGATTACTGGTGGAAGAGCATGACCCAGATGCATGAGAACATTGTTGGTATCGATGCAGCCATTTTTATGCATCCCACCACCTGGAAAGCCAGCGGACACGTGGATAATTTCAGCGATCCCATGATCGATAATAAAGACAGTAAAAAACGCTACCGCGTTGACCACCTGATTGAGGCAAAGGCCGATGAGTGGGAAAAAGAAGGTAAAAAAGCGGAAGCAGACGCATTACTGGCTGAAATGGATAAGTTGTTGGCTGCCAATGACTACGAAGGGTTAAAAAAGCTTATAGAAGATAATAAAATAAAATGTTTGGTAAGCGGTACCGCCAACTGGACAGAAGTTCGTCAGTTTAACCTGATGTTCAGTACCCAATTGGGTAGCGTATCAGAAGAAGCCAGCGAAATTTACCTGCGCCCCGAAACGGCCCAGGGTATTTTTGTAAATTTCCTGAACGTACAAAAAACCGGTCGGATGAAAATACCTTTTGGTATTGCCCAAACCGGTAAGGCTTTCCGTAACGAGATCGTGGCCCGCCAGTTCATTTTCCGCATGCGGGAATTTGAACAAATGGAAATGCAGTTCTTTATTCGCCCCGGCTCTCAAAAAGAGTGGTACGAATACTGGAAAGAAGCGCGCATGAATTGGCACCTGAGCCTGGGTATTCCAAAAGAAAAATTCCGTTTTCACGACCACGTTAAGCTCGCTCACTATGCCGATGCGGCTTGTGATATAGAATATGAATTTCCAATAGGTTTTAAAGAGCTGGAAGGTATTCACTCCCGCACTGACTTTGATTTAAAGAATC
Source organism: Niastella sp. (assembly GCF_045805085.1). Classification (NCBI taxonomy): domain Bacteria; kingdom Pseudomonadati; phylum Bacteroidota; class Chitinophagia; order Chitinophagales; family Chitinophagaceae; genus Niastella; species Niastella sp. The sequence goes on along the minus strand of NZ_JBJMLX010000447.1, from coordinate 6,076 downwards.
ATCAGTTGTACAGCAAAAAGAAAATGCAGTACTTTGATCCGGAGATCAATCAGAACTATATCCCATATGTAGTGGAAACCTCAGTAGGGCTCGATAGGACGTTCATGATGATCATGAGCGAGGCCTACACAGAAGAAGACCTGAGCACTGCTGAAAAGCAGGATAGCCGGGTGGTATTGAAATTCCCCCCAAAACTAGCGCCCAATAAACTAGCCATTTTACCATTGGTGAAAAAAGATGGTTTACCAGAAATTGCCCGTAAGATCATGGATGATTGCAAACCGCACTTCCGTTGTTTTTATGAGGAAAAAGACGCCATTGGAAGACGTTATCGTCGTCAGGATGCAATCGGTACACCGTTCTGTATAACCGTTGATCACCAGACCAAAGAAGACGGTACAGTGACCATCCGTCACCGCGATTCCATGCAACAGGATCGTATTCCTGCTAGCCAGGTTAGGGAACTGGTGCAGAAGTACATTATGGAATAGCAGCTTAAATATTTTATTAATTGCAATGTATTATCGAAGAACTACTATTTTAATTTATAATTAAGCGTGTATTTTTGTAGAACCTTAAAACAAACCAGGTGAATTAAGATGGAGGTACAATGCTCTTAATAAAACTATCGATTGACGTATCAATGCTGGTTGGCATTATAGTCGTTGCCCTTGCCACCGGTTTCCTGTTCCGAAGCGCGCAACTGAAGAAACAAAAGCACAGGGTGTGCGAACTGGAGAAAGAAATGATGGCAAGCCATGCAGAAATCCTTGAATTACAACAAGAAAAACAAGTGCTGGAAAAACAGCTGAAAGGTGTATCAAACATTCCGGTAATACCTATCACAGCCAAAGAATCAGAAAAATTACAGGATAAGTCCGTAGGAAAGAGTAAGTAATCAATCCCCGTTTTCGCACTTTTTGTCCCTTTGCCCGCACTATTGTAATCAACAGCCTTTGTAGATATCCCCCGGTAATTAGTATACGTGTCATCAGTTTATACCGATGGCAGCGCCCCTTTATTATCCATACAGTTCCAGGTGAATGGTTTTACGGTCATACCCCAGGTCCTGGATGCGTTGTTTAGCTTCATCTATCATGTTCTTCCAGCCGCATAAATAAAAATAGGCTGGTTTAACGGTAGCCGGGCCGTCATTTGCGTGCAGGCTATTGGCCCGGATTATTTCCTCATATATGGAATGCACATACCCTGTGCGGATAAGATGGTTATAATTTTCGGGAACTTCGCGGGAATAAGTGGGAAGGTATTGAAAGCTGGTCACTTTTTCCGACAGCTCCTCTAATTCCTTACCATACAGATTATCGGTAAGCTTTCTGCAGCCAAAGATCAGGTATATGTTCTGGTGAACGATATTGTGATTTAAAATATGATGCGCCATCGACCTGAAGGGCGCTATGCCCGTACCGGTACAAATAAAGAACAGGTCGCGGTCAATGGGTTCGGGCAGGGTAAATTTGCCCTGCGGGCCACGAAACGTTAATTGATCTCCCTCTTTCACTTCATTAAAAAGCCAGGTGGTACCGGCGCCACCCTCTAGTAAAACGATCACCAGTTCAAACACATTGCTGCCATCGGGCCAGGAAGCAATGGAATAGCTGCGCCACCGCTTGTTTGGTTTTTCATGAATGGGCATGTCGATGGTTACAAACTGGCCGGGCTCAAAATCGAACGCTTGCATGTCAGGCACTTCTATCCAATACCTTCTGGTGTTACTGGTTTCATTTACGATCCGAATAACGTTTCCGGTGTGCCAGGTTAGAGACATATGGCTTGCAATTTTTAGATACCTGCTTAAGTTACTGGATTTAGTTGAGAAGTTAACTTGTTGATGAGTTAACAAGTTAAAGCGTCAGGACGGCTACAAACCACAAACCTCAGGCTACAGGCAGAAACAGCCAGGCTCAAAGCCACGAAACCGGCAACCGGTGACCGGAAACTTGCTCTCTGATAATCAATATTTAACATTCTCCGGTTAACTCGTTAACATGTCAACTTGTTAACTTATCAACTTTATGTACCTTTGCGCCGCTGATATGAATTTGCAGGAGTTGCTCAATGGGTATAAAAATAACCCCCGCCTTTTTTCTCTGGCGGACAGGCTGACTTTTGCCCAACCCCAACAGGTATTTTGTAAGAACCTGCACGGAAGCGCTTCAGCCTTTGTAATCGGCACTATTTACCAGCACGAAGCCAACAGCCAGCTCAACCACGTTATAGTTTGTGAAGATTCCGAAGCGGCTGCTTACATGCACAATACGCTGGAAAACCTGACCCAGGCGCTGAATCTCTTTTTCTTCCCCACCTCTTTTAAGAACAGAAAGAATTTCCGGTTGCTCAATTCTTCGCACGTGATGTTGCGAACAGAAGCGCTGACCCGGTTTTCTTCCCCCCTGGCCGGCAGCAACCGCGTGGGTGCCCTCATCACTTATCCGGAGGCGCTGTTTGAAAAAGTAGTATTGCCCAAAACCCTGGCCGGAAATATTATTTATCTGAAATCGGGCGACTCCATAGATGTAGAAGCCTTGTTGCGCCAGTTGGTTGACTATGGCTTTTCAACTACCGATTTTGTATACGAACCCGGACAGTTCGCCTTACGCGGTGGGATCCTCGATATCTATTCATTCGGTAATGAAAAACCTTACCGCATTGAATTGTTTGGAAACGATGTAGACTCCATCCGCATTTTCGATCCCGAAACCCAGTTGAGTGAGCGGAAATTGTTACAGGTTAGCATCATTCCCAATGTAGAAACGCAGTTTGATGAGGAGAACAAGATCTCCCTGTTTGAATTTCTACCCCAAAACACCGTGTATTGGTTTCAGGACTGGGAGTTGACCAAAGAAAGGTTGTTGACCCAGGAAGAAGACCTGCACCTGTTCCTCGAAATGCAGGCCACCTTTACTGTGCCTAAAGAGGCTGCTGAAGAAGATGACAAGACCGTAAAGACCAGCATAAAGGCCGATGAGTTTATTTCAGGCTCCCTGAAAAAACAGTTGGCCAATCGCCATGTAGTGGAGTTTGGCTATCAGTCTGGGTTCATGGAGGATAGCGAGCCCACTCAACACGCACCACTCACCATTGACTATAATACCAAAGATCAGCCGGCCTTCAACCGCCAGTTCGATCTGCTGATAAAAGATCTGAAGTCGTGGGAAGCAAAGAAATTCAGTCTGTATTTATTTGCAGAAAATCCCCGGCAGTTAGAACGGTTGAACAGCATTTTTGAAGATCTGAAAGCAGGCATCCAGTTTACCCCGGTGCCTACCAGCATACACCAGGGATTTATTGATGAAGACCTGAAAGTGATCTGTTATACCGATCACCAGATCTTTCAGCGTTATCATAAATACAAGGTTAAACAGGCATATAATAAGAATAAGGCCATTACCCTGCGAACTCTGCGCGAATTACAACCGGGCGATTACGTTACCCATATTGACCATGGCGTAGGTATTTACAGCGGACTGCAAAAGCTGGAATCGAACGGCAAAATGCAGGAAGCCGTGCGCATCATTTACAGAGACAGCGACATCCTGTATGTGAATATTAACTCGCTGCACAAAATATCGAAGTACACCGGTAAGGAGGGAAGCGTACCCAAGGTGAACAAACTGGGCAGCGATGCCTGGAACAAGCTGAAGGAAAAAACCAAAACAAAGGTTAAGGAAATTGCCTTTGACCTTATTACCCTGTACGCGCAACGTAAGGCGCAGCAGGGCTTTCAGCATGCCCCCGATAATTACATGCAAACCGAGCTGGAAGCTTCCTTTATTTATGAAGATACGCCCGATCAAAGCAGGGCTACAGGCGATGTGAAGAAAGATATGGAATCACCATCGCCCATGGACCGGCTGGTATGCGGCGACGTTGGTTTTGGTAAAACGGAGATCGCCATTCGCGCAGCATTCAAAAGCTGTTGCGATGGAAAACAGGCCGCTGTGCTGGTGCCTACCACCATCCTGGCGTTCCAGCATTATAAAACATTCAGCGAGCGCCTGAAAGATTTTCCGGTTACGGTAGATTATGTGAACCGCTTCAAATCGGCCAAAGAGAAAAAGGAAACCTTAAAGAAACTCGAAGAAGGTAAAATAGATATCATCATTGGCACCCATGCCCTGTTAGGCAAGGAGGTTAAATATAAAGACCTGGGTCTCCTGGTAGTTGACGAAGAACAAAAATTTGGGGTGGCGCATAAAGAAAAGATCAAGACCCTGCGAACTAATGTAGACTGTTTAACCTTAACGGCAACGCCGATTCCGCGTACGTTACAGTTCAGCTTAATGGGCGCCCGCGACCTGAGTATTATGAATACGCCGCCGCCCAACCGGCAACCTATACAAACCGAAGTACTGGTATTTAACCACGACTTCATCAGGGATGCCATCTATTATGAGACTGAGCGGGGCGGACAGGTATTCTTTATTCATAACCGCGTTCAGGGATTGTCGGAAATGGCGGCCCTTATTCAGGGATTGTGTCCCGACCTGAGCATTGGGTTTGCCCATGGCCAGCTGGAAGGACATATCCTGGAAGAACGCATCCTTGACTTTATTGATAAAAAGTACGACGTACTTATTTGTACCAATATCGTGGAGAGCGGGGTAGATATTCCCAATGTAAATACCATCATCATCAACAACGCCCACCATTTTGGATTAAGCGATCTGCACCAGTTACGGGGCAGGGTAGGGCGCAGCAATAAAAAAGCATTCTGTTACCTGCTGGCGCCACCCATGAGCACCTTACCGCCCGATTCAAGAAAGCGGTTACAAACGCTGGAGCAGCACAGTGAGCTGGGCAGCGGCTTCCAGATAGCCATGCGCGACCTGGATATCCGCGGCGCAGGAAACCTGTTGGGTGGAGAACAAAGCGGCTTTATGGCCGAGATAGGATTCGAAATGTACCAGAAAGTACTGGAAGAAGCCATCAAGGAGTTGAAGCGTACACAGTTCCGGGAATTATTTAAGGCAGAAATTTCCAAACAGGAAGATTATGTGCAGGATTGCACCATCGATACCGATCTGGAGATACTGATCCCCGATAGCTATGTAGAAAGCATCACCGAACGGTTAACGTTATATACCCGGTTGGATAATTGTGATAACGAAGAAGAACTGCAGGCATTTGGCCTTGAGCTGCAAGACAGGTTTGGACCAATACCTCAACAGGTGGAAGACCTTTTTGATACTGTACGCGTGCGCAGACTGGCCGTAGAACTGGGTTTTGAAAAAATGTTGTTGAAAGACAATACCCTGAAATGCTATTTCATCAATAAAGCCGACTCGCCTTATTTTGAGTCGAATATTTTCCATAACATTCTCACCTTTATTCAAACCCAAACGAATAAAGCCCGCTTAAAGCAGAACGGAAAATTATTTATGCTGGTGGTGGAAGATATGAGCACCATGCAAAAGATGGTCCGCTTCCTGTCGCAAATGAGAGAGTTTATGAATAAGCAGGAGGCTACGGCGTAAGTTTATTTAAGTTCTACTTCAAAGTACAAATCATCAAAGGATAACTTGTAGTCAATTGTTTTAATGGGAAGTATAGCGTTGCTATCCTCAAAGTTTTGAATTTTCCACAGGTCAGTAGACTGGCGGGTATAGATAGCAACATATTTTCTGAGCGAATCAATAACTATATATTCTTGTAAGCTAGGAATCCGTTGGTAGTAAAAAAATTTATCGCCGCTATCGTGTTCTTTGATTGAATCAGACAATACTTCAAATATTACAGCCGGGTTTTTTGCTGTATCAAACTTATCATCTTCCATTTCTGGTTTTCCGAAAATAATAGTAGCATCAGGATAGGTGTAAGAATTGGCCGAAGGAATACTTATGCGCAGATCGCTTGGGTTTATTCTACAACCTTTACCTTTAAGAAATCCCCCAATTTCTCGTAATAGATTAGCTACAATATAATTATGAGCAAGTGAAGCACCTGCCATCGCTATTATTCTACCATCCAAATACATATGTTTGGTAGTGGATTCCCTTTCCATTACCAGATATTCTTCAGCAGAAACATATTTTATAGCGGGCGCGCCCATTTTTTT
>NZ_JBJMLX010000446.1:0-4115 GCF_045805085.1 Niastella sp. | reverse complement strand
GTGGCAGAGCCCGTACCTGTTGTAGCATTCGGATACCAAAGCAGGCTGGTTCCAGTTGATGTTAATGCTACCGCAGTAGCATGCTGGCAATAAGTAGGTGAAGCAGCTACAGGGGCAGCAGGCGCCGCATTCACCGTTACGGTTACAGGCGCACGCGGGCTTTCACACCCGCTCGTTTGACTTACATAATAAGTAGTGATGCCGTTGGTGGCAGTAGAAGGAACCGGCGCAGTGGCAGAACCTGTACCTGTTGTAGCATTCGGATACCAAAGCAAATTAGCACCAGTAGCTGTTAATGCAGTGGCAGTAGCATACTGGCAATAAGTGGGTGAAGCAGCTACAGGGGCAGCAGGCGCCGCATTTACCGTTACGGTCACCGCAGTACGGGGGCTTTCACACCCGCTCGTTTGACTTACATAATAAGTAGTGATGCCGTTGGTGGCAGTAGAAGGAACCGGCGCGGTGGCAGAGCCCGTACCTGTTGTAGCATTCGTATACCAAAGCAGGCTGGTTCCGGTTGCTGTTAATGCTACCGCAGTAGCATACTGGCAATAGGTTGCCCCTGTAGCTGTGGGCGCAGCAGGGCCCGCCTTTATAATGGCCCTGGTTGCAGTACGCGGCCCTTCACAACCTGTTGCGTCTACCTGGCTTACATAAAAATATGCTGTAGTTACTGTATTCGTAGTGGGCGTTGGCGCTATTGGGTTGCCGGTACCACCTGTATAGTTAGCATACCAACGCAAGGTATTACCCGCAGCAGGCGTAGCCGTTAACGGACTGGCAGTCGCAAACTGGCAATAAGTAACATCTGCTACACCGGGATAAAGCGGCAGCCCCGATTCATACGCCCCCATATCTATTTCATTTCCCTGTTTGCGCGCACCATTATCCATATCGTAGTTGAATGTGAGCGGAATGGGAAAGCCTTTATCAACAACAGGACTGCAATGCATTAAATGAAGATCGAAACCGGCGGCATTTACGAATTGCGGGTCTACATTAAGGTTACTCCCGGTGACTGCAGCCAGGTCAAGATCACTTTCACTAAAGTCACAATTAGGTCCAATATTTAAAGGACCGGTATAAGGCCCGGCGGGTTGCCAGACAATATCATTTGATGGAAAAATATAGCTTATGCCGCCTGTTTGCTGGTTACTAATAACAGGCGCCTGATTATCGTAAAGCGTATTGTTATTGAAACTGGTGGTATAATTTGAATAAGGATGATCAGTCACCACCTCCAGCACCGATCCTTGTGATGTAAGGCTATAATTACCAATAAAAATGCAGTTTTGGATGTCGCCCCCACCCCAATCGCCATTTAACGAAAACCCGGCTATGGTTCCGCCTACCTGTCCTCTATTGGCAACGAATGTGCAGTTGACCAGCGCATAACGAGCCTGGGCATTAACGCCGTTCCCATAGGCGCCAAAGGCGCCGCCATGAATGGCAACATTGCTTGTAAACACACAATTCTTTACGATGCCATAACTAAGGTCGCCTGTCTGCGCCAGCAATAGCACGCCGCCGCCAATATTATCAGGTTGCGGCGTAGTGGCAGGGGCGCCGGCATTGGCTTCGCCATCGCGAATAGTAAACCCATCTATAAAATATCCGTTCGTAAATTGATTTAACGTAACTACATGGTATGAGTTATCGGTGGGAATTCCCGGCACCCCGATGTCGCCGCTGAGGATGGTCACATTTATGGTGGGGTTTCGTTGCGTAAGCGCCGTTTCTGTTCCGGCAAAACCGCCATAAACGTAATAACCGTTTGTCATGAAAAAGGTGGCGGCCCTGTTCGTGGTAGTAGTAGGTTTATAGGTTCCCTGGGCTACCCAGATCTCGTCGCCATAGTTGGCCACAGCCAGTGCCGCATTCAGATCGGTAAAAGCCGTTGCCCAACTGTTGCCCGCCCCGGGCGTGGGATTGTTTATATTAACGTAACGGGTAACAGCAAAACAACAATGGAAAGAAAATAGACACAGGATGATCAGGCTACGAAAACGCGACATAGGGTAAAGTGCTATTGGGTTGAATATATGGTTTTCAATTGAACAGGCTGAATATTTAGCAACATGTTCCGGAAAATATTGGCTTGCAAATGTATACAGCAGACTTTATTAAAGGAAAATAGTTTAATTATCTCTTTATTTTACCAGAAATAATACCCAGAAACCGGCAACGCTGGAACCGGGGATCTGATACAGTAGAAATCTGCCCATCTGCATCTGTTTTGGTGCACCCCAATCACGTTGTTTTGCATGATGGAAATAAAACCTTTAACGAAAGAAGAAATACAGGTAATCAGGGCGGAAACAGCGGGTACAGCCGGCCGTATTCATCTGAACAATGCAGGCGCCTCTTTGCCGCCGGATGTAGTAGTGAGAACCATGGTCGATTTTCTGCGGGAAGAAGCCTTATTGGGTGGTTATGAAATTGAGGCAAAATACCGTGCCCAGCTCGATCATACGCACGAACTGATTGCGCAACTGATCCATGCAAACCGTGATGAGATCGCCCTGGTAGAAAATGCCAGCGCCGCCTGGGATCTTGCGTTTAATGGGCTCAGTTTTCAAACCGGCGACGAGGTGATCGTTTCTGAAATGGAATATGTTTCCAATGTACTGGGTTTACTGAATGCTCAAAAATTATATGGCATTGTAATTAAAGTGATCCCCAATGATGCCGCAGGTGTTTTTCCTGTTCATGAATTAGAAGCGGCCATTTCCGATAAAACCAGGTTGATCGCCATAACGCACATCCCTTCTACCGCAGGGAATGTATTGCCGGCTGCCGTTATTGGCGAAATAGCCCGTAAACACAATATTTTGTATTTACTGGATGCCTGTCAATCAGTAGGACATGTGCCCGTAGACGTACAAGCCATAGGCTGCGATCTGATGGCTGTAACCGGACGTAAATATTTGCGCGGCCCACGGGGCTCCGGCTTTTTATATGTGCGCAAACAAATACAGGATAAATTGAAGCTGTTATTTTTCGACGGCCGCACTGTTACTAATGTAACCCAGCAGGACTTTGTGGTGCGAACGGATGCGCGGCGTTTTGAATGGTATGAAAAGAACCCCGCCATTGTACTGGGACTGCAAAAAGCGGTGGAGTACTTGTTGAACATAGGCATTGAACGCGTATGGCAACGAATACAACATCTGGCTGATTTGTTCAGACAACGCCTGCAGGAGATAGACGGCATTGTAGTGCATGACCAGGGCGATGTATTATGCGGGATCGTTACCTTTTCTGTACAAGGCATAACCGCAACAGCAATCAGATCAAAACTGGCCACCAAAAACATCAACGTACATATCGGTCTGGCCAATTCTACCCTGAATTATATGAACCGGAAAGGACTGAACGGAATTGTACGCGCCTCTGTGCATTATTACAATACGGAAGAAGAAATTGAAGTGGTATGCCGGGAATTACGAACTTTATTGTTATAAAATTACAGTATTAACCAGCCACTGTCTTATCTAAATAAGCATTAGGGTTATGCGATAGGGCAGTTTCCGGCAGCCATTGCCACCAGATACCAAGATCTCTTTTAATAATGTTATAATAAAATGCAGGCAACTCTTGTGTTTCCCCATCAAAGTATTTTCTGAAACTTTTGTCCTTCAGCAGGTTCTGCCGGATCTGCCGGTAAAATTTCAATCGCCCCCACCCTTCTGAAGAAATGGCCCGCATCAAATTCATCCAACGGGTTTGCATACCATGTGTATGTATAAAGCGGCGATATAATGCCTTTGCGGAAAACGCATAATCAGTTACATCGATCACCTTATCATAAAAATCTACCCAATCATAATTCCTGGGTTTAATATTCATCGCCAGGTGGTTGTTGAGAAAGTGAAAAGGAAATGGTAATACCCGCCCCTGTTTTTGATATTCCAGGTTCATAGGGGCAGCTTCACCAAATGCGGTTAGCAGAGAAAAACCCGGGAAAGCGTTCGGCGATTGATCTATGAATCTTTTGGTAAGCTCAAATGGTTCGTCCCCGGAATCACTATCGAGCCCCAACACAAAATTTGTTTGCACGTATGGCACATAACGAAATATAGTGTTAACGTGCTCAGATACCTGGTTCACTTTTT
>NZ_JBJMLX010000445.1:0-20293 GCF_045805085.1 Niastella sp. | reverse complement strand
GGATGTAAGCGGCACCATGCCTTTTGCAAAGACCGGTAGCCCCAATGGCAAACTGGTAAATACATTGGGCCAGCAAGCTGGTATTGTCCTTCCTACCCAGCCGAATGCAGCAGTGGTAACTTTCCGGGTTAAAACCGAACCTAATAAACAGGTTTGTAACCAATCGAAAATTACCCTGACTGATGCCGATGGTAATGTAATGTTCGTTAACTCAAGCGACCCTACTAACGTTGGTCAAACACCTACCTGCTTCTATTCAGATGGTATCCTGCCTTTGATGAACCTGAAATTTAAAGGCAGCCTGCAGGAACAAAAATCAGTTTTAAACTGGACTATGAATGGTGATGATGGTGTGGCTACTTATGATGTTGAATACTCAGAAAACGGTACTTCATTCGTAAAAGCCGGTACCGTTGTTGCCAAGGAAAATACCAATATGGCTAACAGCTATCAGTTCACTGATGTTGAACATACTTTCTCAACCACCCGTTATTATCGCCTGAAGGTGAACCAAAAAGGTGGAAACATTAACTATTCAGGTGTTATCAGACTGAATATTAGTGAACTGGACGTGGAAGCTGTTCCTAATCCGTTCGATAGAGATATAAACGTTCAGATCACTTTAAAAACTGCTGAACAGGTTCGCATCCGTTTGGTGGATTTTGCAGGAAGAGAAGTTTATAGCACTACCGAGCAATTGGGCATCGGAAGCCATTCTCTCAGCGTTCGCATCCCATCAGGCCTTGCAAAAGGCATGTACATGCTGGATGTAAGAGCTGGTAAAGATCTGATGTTCTCTAAAAAACTGTTGAAGAAATAATCCTTCCCAAAAGGTAGAATAATATAAAGCCCTCCCCATACATCGGGAGGGCTTCTTTTTTTGCGATAACTTTCAATTTGCTTCACCTCTTCCACTCCCAATACCCTTATTTCGCTTTTATAAACCTTTGCACGGCCGATTCCGTTCCGTTTGACACACTCACCACATACAGTCCCGGCTTCAAATTATTGACGTTTACGCTTTCTGTTTGACTTCCCCTCGATCTGTCAAATTGTACCACGCTTTGGCCGTTGGCATTCAGCACCTGGATATGCACCGCTTTATCCTGCCAGCCGCTGGCCAGTGTTATCCTGAGGTCGCTTACCACCGGATTGGGAAATACAGTAATGCTTTGGGCTGCATTATTCTCCGTTAACTTTATGATGCACACGTCAGACAAACCCTTGTGCCTTGGGGTTCTTGTGGCTTGGAACTTTTAAAAAAATCCATCCCGTAGAAACGGGACGGCGTTGTTGATCGTACCCTTTAAAATAAACTCTTATAGTAAGATTCAAGGAACAAGGCGCAAGGCATAAGGGCCCTGGCTTTGAGCCTTCTCATTATTTCTTATATTCAAAATATTTTCTTTTAAACCCTGAGCCCTTGCTCTTGAGGTCCTGGGCCTTTTTAAAAAAATCCCTCCCGTAGAAACGGGACGGTGTTGTTGATCGTACCCTTTAAAATAAACTCTTATAGTAAGATTCAAGGCTCAGTATCCAGGGCACAAGTGCCATAACTCCTGAGTTCTTGCTTTCGTTTGTTCCTGTAGTTTGGTTCTTGCTCTTAGAGGATTGAATTTCGGGTGAGGTATTTAGATAGGAATGGAGCATTTAATTATAAGGCTCAATTACATCAGTATGCATTCTTGTGCCTTGCTTTCTTGTGTCTTGTAGTTTGAAAAAAACCATCCCGTAGAAACGGGACGGTGTTGTTGATCGTACCCTTTAAAATAAACTCTTTAATCTCTTTCCATTGCACGATCCGAATTCATCAAACAGGGTACTTTTATACATAACACTTATTACGCCTTTTCAATTCAATCCGCTTCATCACAATTCTCTACCTCGTTGATTTACAATCATTATTTAATTCATTTCCACTGTTTCCACTACTCACCCTGCTATTATAATACGTTTTTGGCACCCGCCCCGTTGGGTATGCACACGCACAATAATGCTAAATGCCTGTTGTTGTTATCTATATTAAAATAAGTTAAACCAGATTTTGTAAAGCCGTTATTGGCTGTTATTGAGGCCCCCGGAGTAAATGAGGACAAACATGCAGAAGTAATAGGAACCAGTGCAACAATCAGCTGATTGATCACTGAATCAACTCCAATACATATGTGTTTCAAAAGGTACATGTTTGTACAGATTCGTTTTTAAGGGACCGGAATAAAGTAGATCACAGGAGAATGGGAAATTCTAATTGGTAGTTTTCACGGAAAATTGGGAGAATAATAAGACCGTAAGTAACGGTATGGTTCTAACAGGAGATTGGGTGAGATCATTGATCAGCGTTTCTGATCGGATACAAATATCTAACCTGAATTTTGATTATGCAATAGTAATATTACTTTTTTGCATTTTTTTTTACGATTGGATATTCACGATTTACAAATAAAAAAGGCCACCCACTGTAATGGATGGCCCGGAAGATATCGTTTAAGAATCTATGTTATGCTTTGTACTGAGGGATCAGGGTGTTAGCCAGATTAACCATTTTCTTAATACCATCGTCAGGTAAATTACCCTTCTTGAACTCAGCCAGGATATCAGCATGTTTGTTTTCCAATTCCATCAGGAAGTGTTCTTCAAACTCTTTCATTTTCTTCACAGGTACTTCACGCAGCAAACCTTGTGTACCCAGGTAAATAATAGCCACCTGTTTTTCTACTGAGAAAGGCGTGTATTGTGCCTGTTTCAGGATCTCCACGTTACGGGCGCCTTTATCAATTACCAGTTTAGTAGCAGGATCAAGATCACCACCGAATTTAGAGAAAGCCTCCATTTCGCGGTACAGGGCCTGGTCGAGCTTTAACGTACCAGCCACCTTTTTCATTGATTTGATCTGCGCGTTACCACCCACACGACTTACAGAGATACCTACGTTAATGGCAGGACGAATACCCGCGTTGAACAGGTTCGACTCAAGGAATATCTGGCCATCGGTGATCGAGATCACGTTGGTAGGAATGTAAGCAGATACGTCACCCGCTTGTGTTTCAATGATTGGTAAGGCAGTTAATGAACCACCACCTTTTACCAGGTGCTTTATTGATTCGGGCAAATCGTTCATGTTCTTTGCCACGCCATCATCACTGATAACTTTCGCAGCACGCTCGAGCAAACGGCTGTGCAGATAGAATACATCACCAGGATAAGCTTCACGGCCAGGAGGACGACGAAGCAACAGAGAAACCTCACGGTAAGCTACCGCTTGTTTTGACAGATCATCATAAATGATCAGGGCAGGACGTCCGGTATCACGGAAGAACTCGCCGATGGCAGCACCAGCGAAAGGTGCATAGAACTGTAACGGAGCGGGATCAGCAGCTGAAGCCGCAACGATAGTTGTATAAGCCATAGCGCCGTTGTCTTCCAGGGTCTTCATCACACCAGCGATGGTTGATGCTTTTTGACCGATGGCGACATATATACAATATACCGGTTTACCGGCAGCGTAAAATTCTTTCTGATTGATGATGGTATCGATAGCGATAGCTGTTTTACCGGTTTGGCGGTCACCGATGATCAGCTCACGTTGTCCGCGGCCGATGGGGATCATTGCGTCAATCGCTTTCAAACCTGTTTGCAGCGGCTCTTTTACCGGCTCACGATAAATTACACCGGGGGCTTTACGCTCCAGGGGCATTTCGTATTTGTCGCCAGCGATGGGACCTTTACCATCAATGGCTTCGCCCAATGTATTTACCACGCGACCCAGCATGCCTTCGCCTACGTTAATAGACGCGATCTTGCCGGTACGGCGTACTTTAGCGCCTTCTTTAATATCGCCGCTTTCACCCATCAAAACCACACCCACGTTGTCTTCTTCCAGGTTCAACGCAATTGCACGTACACCATTCTCAAACTCAACCAGTTCACCAGAACGTACATTGTTTAAACCGTATACGCGGGCAATACCATCACCCACCTGTAAAACAGTACCCACTTCTTCCAGGTCGGCAGCTGCGTTAAAGTTGCTCAATTGCTGGCGCAATATCGCAGATATCTCATCGGGTTTTATCTCTACCATATATAACCGTTTATTATTTTTTGTGTGTTAGAACTATCTTATCTTATCTTATAAATAAAGTCATTATTCATGAATTGCGATTTGATCTTGTTCAGATCGTACGCAATGCTGGCATCAATCAGCTGATCGCCTATTTCCAGTACAAAACCGCCGATGATCTCTTCATTTACGGTAGTTTTCAGGTCGATATTCGCCATGTTCGTTTGCCTTTGCACCTGGCCGACGATCTGTTTTTTCATTTCTTCGGTAACAGGGACTGCAGTAGTAAGCTTAACGGTATGAATACCTTTCTGCAGTTTGTATTGGTCTATAAAAGAGGTAATAACCTCAGGCAGGCTCGATTCACGGCCTTTGTTAATCAACAAGCGGTTGAAAATGCCTGTGAGCTCGCTTATTTTACCTTTAGTTACCGCTTCAACAATAGCCACTTTTTTATCGGCCTTTACAATCGGGCTACGCAGCAGCACTAAAAATTCACGGCTTTCTCTGCAAATGGATTGCAAAAAAAGCATATCCTGATACACTGGTTCCAACTGGCTCTTTTCATTAGCCAGGTCAATCAAACTTTTTGCATAACGCGCTGCTAAACGAGGGTTTGGCATTTATTGAATTTGAAAATGTGAAAATTTTAAAATGTGCCTTACGAATATGGTGATCCGTTAGCACAATGGCTAATTAACAAAACAGTTAATTCAGCTTCACTTCTTCAGCCAGTTGCTTAATGTACTTTTCCTGCTGTGATTTGTCGGTCAGTTCACGACGCAACACTTTCTCAGCCACTTCAATTACCAGCGTACCTACCTGGTTCTTAACATCAGTTAAAGCAGCCATTTTTTGCTGTTGAATGGCGGCACTGGCGTCGGAAATGATCTTGTTGGCTTCTATTTTAGCCTGCTCTTTGGCTTCGTTAATGATACGGTCTTTTGTATCACGCGCCTCTTTCAGCAACTGGGCTCTTTCTTCACGGGCTTTGGCCAGCAGGGCTTCGTTCTCACTTTTTAACTGAGCCATTTCAGCTTTTACCCTTTCGGCAGTAGCCAATGATTCGGCAATACCGGTTTCACGCGATTTCAGCGATGATAAAATAGGCTTCCAGGCAAATTTTCTCAGAATGATCAACAGGATCAAAAACGCGATAAGATTCCACACAAAAAAGCCTAATCCGGGGGTAAGTAATTCCATTGTAATTAAATATTTATGGTATTGTTTGCTTTACTTTCTCAGAGAAAAATACTGCATTCGCCGCCCTTTGCATTGAATGCAGTACATTTTTTACGTGCGAACCTACTAGCGGAATACAGCCAGCAGACCAGCAACCGCAGCCAGAAGGGCAACACCTTCTACGAGGGCCGCAGCCAGGATCATGGTAGCACGAATGTCGTTGGTTGCCTCTGGTTGACGGGCAATTGATTCAACGGCACCTTTACCGATCAAACCGATACCGATACCGGCACCAATTGCAGCAAGGCTAGCGCCAATTGCACCATAACCGGGCTGAACTTCCAACAGAATAGTCATCAAATTCATGATACTTGTGTTTATAATTAAAAAAGCGCTTAGTCTTGGTTAGATCACTACCGGATCTGAATGACCTGGTACATCTTCATGACCATGTCCATTTTCAAAAGCCTGTCCGATAAACACGGCTGCCAGGTTAGCGAAAATGTAAGCCTGTAAGAACGCAACCAGGATCTCAATTACATAAATAAATACCGCCAGCAGAATGAAGAAAGGTGAAGTTCCCCATCCCAGTGCCGTATTCATGGCGCCAAATATGAAAATCAAACAAATGAAGGCTAATATAATTACGTGACCTGAGATCATGTTTGCGAAAAGACGAATAATGAGGGCGAAGGGCTTGGTGAAAATACCCAGAATTTCTACAGGGATCAGGATGGGTTTTACGCCACCAGGAACCGGAGGATTGAAAATGTGCGCCCAATAGTGTTTATTGGTGCTGAACATAATAACCAGGAAAGCGATCAAACCCAGCATAGCGGTAAAGCCAATGTTACCGGTTACGTTTGCCGATCCGGGGATCAATCCAATCAGGTTATTAATAAGTATAAAGAAGAAAATAGTCAGCAACAGTGGGGTGTATTTTTCGTAGCTGTGTCCCAGGTTGGCTTTACCTACATCATCTCTTACGAAAGTGATAATGGGCTCCAGCGCATTCTGGAAACCTTTGGGGGCGCTTGTTTCGCCAATACCTTTTTTATACTTCTTGGCAACGCTGCTCATTATCAATATCAATAAAATTACTGATATCAGCATTTGCGTGGTATTGCGCGTTAAAGAGAAGTCGTACACTTTTGCAGTAAGACTGGGTTTACCTTCGGCATCCAATGCATAGATCTTGTCGTTCTTGAACAGTGGCTTTCCCTGCTCATCCTTTTCTTCTTCGATCTCTTTATGCTCTTTCAAATATTCTTCAGTGATCCACACATATCCTTCATGGGGCTCAGCTCCATGATGGAAAGCAGATGACATAAACGCAGTGAATCCCTTTTCAGGTGAATATAAAATAACTGGTAAAGAAAGAGATACCGGTGTATTTCCAATAGTTACAAAATGAAATTCATGACCATCAGAAACGTGTTCGATAATGAGTTTGGCAGGATTTAATTTTTCTCCCCCGGGCTCCCCTCCGCCTTCGGCTTTTACTAATAAAGGAGAAATAATAATACTCAGGCTGAAAACCGCTACCAATAAGGATTTGACGCTTCTGACCAGCATACCTGTTTATAAATTTTGCGCAAAGATAAGTATGCAAAAGGCAAAAACGAACTCGTAATGAAAGTATTTATTACCAGATGGCAATTGATTGAAGCTAAAGACCAACCCAATCATATTATTTTATTTCACATGCTTAATTGTAGAAATGAAATTAAAAGAAACCGCCTATTGCTTGCAAATAAATGTAATATTATAATTTTTAATAACTGATAACTACTTATTAAGCCGGAATATGCTTGTCGAACTGCATTTGGTGCAGTTTATAGTAAAAACCCTGGTGAGCTATCAATTCGTCGTGCGTACCCATTTCTTTAACCTCGCCTTTATCAAGCACAATGATCTTGCTTGCCTTGCGAATGGTCGACAACCGGTGGGCTATGACTATTGATGTGCGGCCGGCGATCAATTTGTCGATCGCTTTTTGAATAAGTAGCTCACTTTCAGTGTCTACCGAAGAAGTAGCCTCATCTAATATCAATATAGAAGGATTATACAGTAAGGCCCTGATAAATGACAATAACTGGCGCTGTCCCAACGACAGGCTGCCGCCTCTTTCCATTACATTGTAATCATAACCGCCCGGTAGCTGCATGATAAAATCATCCATATCAATCATTTTGGCAGCCGCTACCACCTGTTCTCTGGTAATGGCGGGGTTGCGCAGGGTGATGTTATCCAGCACGGAACCTGAAAACAGGAACACATCCTGTAAAACCACCCCTATCTGCCGGCGTAAGGCATCCAGCTTAAAATCTTCAATTTTTACATCATCTATTTTAATAGCCCCATGTTTTATATGGTACAACCTGTTCATGAGGCTGATGATGGAAGTTTTACCGCTTCCGGTATGCCCTACTATGGCTACCGTATCGCCGGGCTGTACTTCAAAGGAGATATCTTTCAGCACATATCTGTCGCCAGTATAAGCAAATGATACATTTTCAAAAGCGATCCTGCCTTTTACCATCTCCGGCGCAAAGCTGCCTTCGGTGGTTATTACATCTTCATTATCCAGCACCTTGAACACCCGCTCACTGGCCACCATACCCATTTGCAGCACGTTGAACTTATCGGCTATTACCCGCAGCGGGCGGAACAACAGGTTCAAACACAGGAAAAAGGAGAACATTTTCCCGATCAATAACCGGCCGGCCACTTCATCAGTACTATAAATACCCAATGCATGGGTGGCTGCCCACCACACCATTAAACCGGTACCTACTGCCAACACAATTTCTACCACCGGGAAAAACACCGAATAGGCAAAGATGGCGTTGATGTTGGCGTTGCGGTGGTCTTTATTGATTGTTTTAAACTTATTGAACTCTTTATCTTCTGCTGCAAACGCCTGTACAATGGCCATACCGGTAATATGCTCCTGCACAAAGGCATTGAGGCTGGCCACGGCATTACGCACCCTGATGAACGACTTGTTCACACTCTCCTTAAAAAAATAAGTGGCTGCAATTAATATGGGGAACGAGGCCAGGCTGATCAGCGTAAGGCGCCAGTCAACAAAGAACATAAAGATCAGCACGGCGATGATCGACAGCAGGTCGGCGATAATGGGAATTAAGCCATCTGAAAAAATATCGTTGATGGCCTCAATATCATTGATTGTGCGGGTTGTTAAAGTACCAATGGGCGTGGTGTCGAACTGGGATAGGTTCAAACCCAGAATTTTGCGGTACACATTCACCCGCAGGTCTTTTACTACGGTTTGTCCCAACCAGGCAGTGAGATAAGAAAAATAAAAACGGAAGGCTGTTTCCAGTAACAGCAACCCGATCTGGATAATGGTGACCCAGATGATCACCTGTTCCATGGATAATTTTACCGCTTTATCGCCGGTAACGCCCTTATGAATATAGTCATTGATGGTGATCTGAATGAGCCAGGGACGAATAGGAGATACAATGGCCAACAGGATAGCCATTATTACCGAAAGAATGAATTTCTTTTTATAGGGTTTCGCATACTGAAATACCCGTTTCAGTAAACTTAAATCGAATATGATCTTCCCCTTGCTTTTTTCCGCCATAACGAGTTTGCAAAGATACGGCTTGTAAAGTGAATGGTCAATGGTGAATGGTCAATGGACTCGCGCTATTAAAGATTAATTAACGATCTTGCGCCGGCCGATTTTTCTGCCTTGCCCGCCAAAGCTTTAGCGTAGGAGGGCCTTCTGCCTACTCACCCATGGATTTACGGTAAGCTTTAATGAAAATAGCGCCGAGATTTTTATATGGTGGAATATAATCGTCGAACATTTCCTTGGCATCGCCGGTAACGAATTTCTTTTTCAACTCACGCCACATACTTATCCAGTCGATATTGCGCCCCACCAGCAACCGCTCGTTGATAGCCTGCAAAATAGGTTCATTCACTTTTTTGGTACCCACCTGTTTTGAAGAAACGATATGCGCATCGGGACAGGCCGTTAATACTTCATTCAGGTTATTATATCCGCCGCAGGAACCCAACACTATGATCCGGGCGCTCGAAGGCAACTTTTGTATGGTAGTTGACAGGTGATAACTATGTCCGCGATGGATCACTACCGTTGGCGTTAAATTACGCGCCTGCAGGTATTCGATCAGTTTATTCTGGGCTTTATCATCAGGGTCATCTTCCCCATACAATGGTTTGTTGGCAAATATCCATACGGGTTTTCCTTTGGTAGATGTAATGGAAGTCCATTCGGCCTTTCTTTCATCAACCCGCCAGCCAGGTTTGCCCCGGAACATATTCATAAAGTTCTGGTACGAGTTCTGGCCGTCTTTATCTTCATCACCATAAAAGAACACCTGTTGAATTACCCGGCCACTGTCGTCTGCGAGGCTGCTATAATCTTTACCATAAATAGAAGGAATGCCCAACAATGCTGACAGATCAACTTTTTTGGTTGTATCGGCCGATTCAAACAAAATGCGCAGCAGGTTATAAATAACCATTCCACGCTTGTTATTTTCCTGCACATTTTTGGTATAGCTAACATTCACCTCATTCAATATAAAATCAGCCAGTTCTTTATTCTTATCCATGATGCTGCTGTAAGAATCAGCTACGTCAACCGCATCTTCGAGGTCGTTTATTCTACGGGGTTTTTCCAATCCTATCACAAACGCCTTCATCATGGTTTCGGCATTCTGTTTATCCATTTTACCCAAAAAGTCGGTCAGCTCATTATAACCGGCAGCCATTTTAATGAACTTTCTGAAAAAATCACCATGAACGCTCATGATCAGGCTATCGGCGCGCGGTTTGGTCATGCGTTGCCAAATGCGGGGATATACCCCACGGGTGTAACTGGAAGTATAAATTTCATCTTCACCCAACACGGCCAGGTAATACAGTTCCTGGGCGGTTAACCCATCGAGCCGGCGAAAACGAATGTTGTCATTGGGATTGGTATGCAGCGCATTTATTTCGCGAATAAAATATTGATTCGCCTTACGCTTCATCATTTCCGTTAAGGTCTGCAATTGATTGGCGGTATCATTATAGGGCGGCAAAGACCTTTCAATATATTCGATCCTGGTTTTTACCAGTAATCTGAAATACCCCAGGTCATTTTCCTTAACACTGTCAATAGCCTGCAGGGTAATTTTTCCCCGCATCAGGTTATCTAAAAATGGAAAATACAGCTGGCCGCTTTTGCTGGTAGCAATACGCGCTACCAGTTGCACGGTTGAATCACTGTGATGGCGAATGCGATCGCCCAGTTTATTACTGGCCTGGGCATAATCGTATACTTTCGTGATATCGGTGCTCAACGCCACTTTTATTAAACTATCGGCAAAATAGGCGTTGGGATTTTTAGCCAGTTCGGGCATTATCTGGTCTGGGTGTAAGGTCAGGTACTTTCGCATTAATACAATGCGGGCGCCCGACATGCCTGGGTTGTCTTCGGAATATTTGAGCGACTCTATCAGCATTTTATCAACTCCGTAGTCATTGCTTTCTATGACGGAACCAAAGCTTTTATGTTGTTTGTCCAGCTCCATACACTGGCCAAATGCATTTATAAGCGCCGGGGCCAGCGAGGCGGGAAAATCGCGCCGGTTGAGGTTTGAAAAATAGTTTTGTAACAGGTAATCGATACTGCGCAGGTATTTGATCTTTCCATTGCCGTTAAGGGTAGAATCCATTTCAATCTGATTCTCCAGCTCATCAACGCCCCGGATGAGGGCATCCATAATTTGCAGGCTAACGGTGGTATCAGCTGAAATTTTGCCCTGGTTAACAAACTGAATAGCCTTTTTCTGTTGCTTATCGATATTGCTATGCCATAATTCACGCTCCATGGGCACCTTCATAGGATATGAAGTTTGCGCAAGATCCGATTGCCAAATCAATAAACAAATTGCAATAATTAGTATATGTATCCTCATATGCTGCACATCTAGGGGTAGAGCAAAAATATGACCAAAGGGTTGTATAGGGCTGTTATTGGTCCGGTTAGCGCTTTTCTGTATTAAGAAAACAATAATTACCGGCGAAAGTTAGTAAAAGAAAGTCAAAAAGTCCTGTCATGGATAACGTAAGCCCCATAATGGGGAACTGGTAACACTGGTAATCAGGCACAAGGGCTCAATTCCTTACAAAAACAGGTTCAATTATTATAAAAACAAACGCTGTTTTCAAAGGAACAGAGCCGGTTTTTCAATCAAACCCTCAATTTTTCAAACGAACTGAAGCATTCTACCTGACAAACAAGCCTAAACTTTCAGGGATAGCACCGTTCTTGCTAAAAACAATCATTTATTTATAAAAACAGACTCCGTTTCCCTGAAAACAGACTCTCTTTTCTGAAAAACGATTGTCGATTTAATGAAAACCGGATCTGTTCTTGTAAAACCAGATCGCTCTTTTTGAATATCAGAACATTTCAGGCTAAAAACATATCGATTTAATTAGCACGGTATCGTTTTTGCGGGAAGAAAGACCTTTCTGATTAATACCGAATGCTTTGTAACTCCCAGCCCACTTACCGTCCGGTGGCCATGCAGTCTTTTTCTTTACCTTCACATATTAACAAATTGTGAACTCAATATTATCATTTACAGGGTAGAACCTTTTCGAGTAGGTTTGCAAAAATTTCATTTAATGAATGTTAAAGGCAAAATCCTGATTGCAGATGACGAGCCTGATATAGTGGAAATTATCCGGTATAATCTTACCAAAGAGGGTTATGAGATAGTGACAGCTAATAATGGGGATGATGCCATTCAAAAAGCTAAATTAAGTCAGCCCGACCTGATTATCCTGGATATTATGATGCCCCGCAAGAACGGGGTGGAGGTTTGCGAAATTTTACGTGCTCAACCGGCTTTTAAAGATACTGTAATCGTATTCCTCACCGCCCTCAGCGATGAAAGCTCACACGTTAAGGGCCTGGAAACCGGTGCAGACGATTATATCAGCAAACCGGTAAGCCCTAAAATTCTCGTAAGCCGTATACACGCTATGTTTCGCCGCATCAATAAAGAACCGGAAGAAAAAGTGATCAAGATCGATAACCTCGAAATTGATCCGGTTAAGTTTGAAGCCAAGGTCGATAGCAAAGCAGTTGTATTAGCGAAAAAAGAATTCGAACTGCTGTACCTGCTGGCATCGAAACCCGGCCGAGTATTTCTGCGGAACGAGATCCTTAACCAGATCTGGGGTAACGATGTGATCGTTGGCGACCGTACCATCGACGTTCATATTCGAAAAATTCGCCAAAAGCTCGGCATCGATTGTATTACCACCGTTAAAGGGGTTGGCTATAAATTCACCATGTAGAACGCCAAACGCTGAACGCGTAATGCTGAATGCCCAAAAGGGGAAATTTCAGCGTTAAACATTAACTTCGAATAAATGTCCGCGAACACTGGACGTACAAATCCTGATTTGAGGCACATATAATCAGCGTTCAGCGTTGAGCGTTAAGCATTCAGCGTAAAATATGTCTTCAGCCAAAAATTTTTCACCGCGGCAACTGGCCGCTTTTACAGCAGCTATCTTAGCTTTTCCTATTGCCGTTGGTATTCTTATTCTTACCAGCAACTGGCAGATCGGATTGGGTTCGCTGCTGGTGGTATTTGCAGGCAGTTACTGGCTGATACTGGTTACCATGGAGCGTTTTATTTACCGCAAAATAAAACTGATCTACAAGCTCATATACCAAACCAAGGCTACCAAAAAAGAAGAGATGTATTTCAAATACATTCTTCCCCAAAAAAGCATCGACGAAGTTCGCGCCGATGTGGAGGCATGGGGCGAACACCGCATTCGTGAAATTGAATTGTTACGCCAGAACGAAGCCTACCGCAAGGAGTTCCTTCAAAACCTTGCCCATGAATTTAAAACGCCCATCTTCGCCATTCAGGGTTATGTTGATACCTTGTTGGGAGGCGCCATGGAAGAAGAGGCCATTGCCAAAAGGTTCCTGGAAAATACGTCCAAAAACGTAGACCGCCTGGTGAACCTGATGAACGACCTGGATGAGATCTCAAAATTGGAACGCGGCGAACAATTACTGGCCAAACAGAACTTTGTCATTCAGGACCTTATTAAAGAGATCTACGATTCCCTTTCCATAAAAACGCAGGCAAAAAATATCCGCACCGTAATCAAGAAAGGCTGCGAAGCACCCATCACCGTTTTTGCCGATAAAGAAAAAATAAAACAGGTGCTTATTAACCTCGTTGAAAATGCCACCAAGTATGGCAAGCATAACGGTTATATAGTAGCCAGTATTTATGATACCGACGACCAGCACGTGCTGATTGAAATAAGCGACGATGGTATTGGTATTGAAGAAGAACACCTGCCCCGCATTTTTGAACGCTTTTACCGCACCGATACAGCTCGTAGCCGCGATAAAGGCGGCACCGGTTTAGGCCTCGCCATTTGCAAACACATTATTGAAGCCCACGGACAAAGTATTCATGTGCGCAGCACGCCCGATGTTGGAACAACTATTGGGTTTACTTTAGAATCTAAGAGAGATTAGGTTGAAGTGGAGTATTATCGGTGTTGAGTTGCCTGTCGGCAAACGGCAAACGTGAAACGGCAAACGCCCCAATTCGAACAGTTTAAATAATAGCAGCTCTTTAAACCGAACTAACAAACTCAAGAACTCAATAACTTACGAACCTAATAACTTAAACATCTTTCCACAGAAGCTACATAGAATCATTTAATTCTCTCTAATACCCATAAACCAACATGTGTCTCGCCTACCAACAACCGTTTCTTTGGGGCAATTTCCAATACTATGAAAATGTTGAAACCGACCCTTCTGCTTCCTGTTATACTTTTAATAACATACAACAGTAAAGCACAGTGCAGCAGCAACAACTACACCCTTTCTTACGATACTACGGTACACGCATCAGGTAATTCTTTATATTCCTTTTCGTTTCCCCGGTTAAACCCAACACTGGGCACTTTAACCGAAGTAGACATTACAACCAATATAACCCTCATATATAACTTTAAACTGGAAAATGGGGAAGCCAACCCGGTAAGCAATTACCGCGTAAAAGTGTTCCGCGACGATGAAATAAACAGTACGGCCCTCCTTGACCCATTGACCAGCTCGTTCCAAAAACAATATGGTTATTTTTCCCTCGCCGGTTCTGATGGCATTTCCAATTCAGGACCCGATTTTACCCAACAGGGACCGCTGTATGTAATGAATCAAAAGAGCACTACCTACACCTTGTATAATACGGCTGATTTTATGGGACACGATTCGGTTCAATTCGATTACACCACCTCTACTTATTCCGCCGCCCAGGGCAGCATCAACAATAACCTGGAAGGATCGGCTCAGGATGCCGTGAATTTCAGGATCACCTATAAGTATTGCCCACAGGCGGTTCTGGCGGCAGATATCACTTCGTTTACAACTAATAAAATAAACGATGCTACCATCGATATTAAATGGATCACGCAAAACGAAAAAAACAATCGCAATTATGAAATACAGAAAAGCACTGATGGAAAATCTTTTAGAAACATTGCTGAGCTGGCTTCAAAAACCGGTACCCCGCAAACCGGCGCCTATAATTATTCGTACGCGGTACAATTAGCCGATAATAACAAGACCCTGCTGTTCAGAATTAAACAAACAGATGCAAACGGGTCTGTACAATATTCGGCCGTTCGTGCAATAAAGGTAAATGCAACCGCCAACGAACAATTTAAATTATACCCTAACCCTGCCAAAGGCGCTACGAGTCTTATCTTCAGCAACACCAAACACGGCAACTGGGAAGTGAACATTCTCAGCGTAAGCGGACAATTAGTAAAGCGTTATTCTTTTACCAATGCCCTTACCGGCAATATAAACACCGGTAATGAACTGGGCAAAGGCATTTACATGGTTCGGATCATTAACAAAACCACCCAGGAGAAAGGGGTGCGACAACTCATCATTCAATAAAGAGAGAAAGGGGACCCTCAAGGTATAACGCGAAAACCTGCAAACCGGGTTTTCGCGTTTGGCTTTGGTATAGGGTTTGTGCAGGGACAAAAAAAGGGCGAAACTTAAAAAAGCTCCGCCGGTCAACATTAAGAAACTGCTACGATTGTTATTTATGTATAACACACAGCAATAAAACGGACCCTAAGGTACACCTGCCATATTAACGTATTGTGTTTCCAGTGTGAACAAATGATTACCCTTACCCCCAACCGGGCACCACTTTACAACCGGCTCCGTAACAATTAGTTTACATAATACTAACAGCATCTTAATAATACTGTAACAATGAGGTCATATATATGAGGGAATTTTGATAAACCCAAACTCAATGGAAAAACGAGCAGTAGATGTGGTAGTTATATCTGATGTACACTTAGGTACATACGGATGTCGTGCAAAGGAGCTGGTTGCTTACCTAAAAAGTATCCTGCCTAATATTCTTATCCTTAACGGGGACATTATTGACGGGTGGCAATTTTCCAAACGTTACTTCCCTGCCTCCCATATGGCGGTTATAAAAGAGGTATTGAACCTGATTACAAAAGGGACGCGCGTTTTTTACATTACGGGCAACCATGATGAGTTACTTCGCCGCTATGCCGATTTCCAGCTCAGCCATTTTACGCTGACCGATAAACTGGTGCTGGAGATTGACAATAAAATGACCTGGATCTTTCACGGTGATGTGTTTGACAATACCACCAGGGGAGGCGCCAAGGTACTGGCAAAACTGGGCAGCAGCGGTTATGGGGCACTGATCCTGTTTAACAGAATGGTAAATTTTGTGATGAAAGCTTTTGGCCGTGAAAAGGTATCCATTTCAAAAAATGTTATGGCCAGTGTGAACAAGATGGCCAAAATAGATGCCTTTGAACAAATTGCAGCCGAACTGGCCATTGAGAAGAAATATGAGTATGTGATCTGCGGCCATATTCACCAGCCGCAAAAAAGAGTGATCGAAAACGAAAAAGGCAAAGTCACGTACCTGAATTCGGGCGACTGGGTGGAGCATTTAACCGCCCTCGAGTACCGTCAAAACGAATGGACCATTTTTGAATACAACGAAAAAGATTTTCCGCAAACTGCTATCGATACACCGGCCAAAGTAAATGTGTTAACTGATGAGATCAGTTTTTACATCAACTCAATGGCTATTTAAATTCAGCCGAAGACATTCAACATTATGAAGATATTTTATGCAATACAGGCTACCGGCAATGGACACATTAGTCGTGCCATGGAGCTGTTGCCCTATTTACAGAAATTTGGTACGGTTGACATCTTTTTAAGCGGCGCCAACAGTACGCTCCCCTTAAATGCCCCTATTAAATTCCGCAGCAAGGGAATGAGCCTGTTTTACACCTGCGATGGCAGTCTTGATTACTGGAAGATCGTTAAAAGCATTTCGCCGTATAGAGTGATGAAGGAAGTTCGCGACCTCCCCGTTGAAAAATACGACCTGGTAATTAACGATTTTGAGTGTATTACTTCCTTAGCCTGCGCCCGTAAAAAAGTGCCTTCGGTAAACTTCGGTCACCAGGCCAGCTTTGTATCTGATAAAACTCCCCGGCCAGATAAACCAAGCAAAGCGGGGGAATGGATACTGCAGAATTATGCCAAGGCTACCAACTATATCGGCCTGCACTTCGAAAGCTATGATGACTTCATTTTTTCACCCGTTATCAAAGAAGAGATCTTACAGGCTGAAGCCACCAATAAAGGTCATATAACCGTATACCTGCCCTCCTATTGCGACAAGCAGTTAATAGATTTGCTGAAGCCTTTCAAAGACCACCGGTTCGAGGTGTTCAGCCGCCAGGCTTTAAAACCATATACCGTCGACCATATGAACTTCCGCCCGGTTGATTCAAAAGATTTTAACCGCAGCCTTATCAGCTGTCATGGTATTGTATGCGGCGCCGGCTTTGAAACCCCGGCAGAAGCGCTGTACCTGAAGAAAAAAATGATCGCTATTCCTATTCAGGGTCAATATGAGCAACAATGTAATGCCGCCGCCCTGAAGAAGATCGGCATCACCACTCCTGATAAAATCGATGATGATTTTACCGATACATTCAATAACTGGGTGAACGATCCTGAAACACCCAGCGTACAATACCGGTATTCAACCGAAGCTATCATTAATATATTGATGTATCGCTGTACCGATCTTAAATCGCGGCTCGATATCCCATATCCCGAACTTATTTTCAACTAATACAACTTCGTTCTTCCGTTTAAACAGGTGCTACGTTTGTAACAAACGTGGCACCTCTTGTTTTAAGGAGGTATGCTACAAAAAAGAGCCGTCACGATAGAAATCGAACGGCGTCAGTCACATGAGAGAAAATAAAACTCTCACTTTATAGAGAATCTTAATAGTATAATTAGAAGTTATTTACCGCTGGGGTTAAAAGGGCATGCAGCGGGGATAAGATGTTAAAGATACCGCCTGTAGCTTGTAAATTCATAATTATTTATAAAATTTTACCTTTTTCTTACATTTTTCCAATATCGGCCGGTCAGTATTTAAATTTATCTAGTAAAGCCGCCACTTCATTTGTAAACATCTATTCTGTATTATACTAACACATATTCGCCACATAAACGCCGCCCTCCCGAAGAGCTGGAGAACGGCGCTAATAACAGCATCTGTTAAATGACATGAACGGTATTGAAAAAATGGAATCACCAGCAAGATAAGAGCCCACTATTAGCCCGCTGTTACAGCAGGGTTACGAAATCGTGAAACGTGAAACGGCAAACGGCAAACAGTTCGCGAGATTTGAAATTAATTACGACCTTGCATCGCCTGCATTTTCTCTGCCTTGCCCGCCGTCCGCGTGTCGCTGAAGCTTTAGCGGAGGCGCAAGCTTTAGCGTAGGAGGGCCTTCTGCCTTAAATAATTAATATTACCTTATTGTTAATTTTCGTACATTAATAGTAGAAATTAGCAGTGAGCAGGTGCTTGACCATATTATTCCTTGTAGTATCCTTTGCTATCCGCCCAACCGCTTCCGCGGCCAATACGATTCAATTTGACTTTTGTGGAGAACTGATCAGCTTTGATTTTGACCAAACGATTATTCCTGATAACCCCGTATTATCGGATGAAACGGCTATCACCGCCTTCTACCAACGCCTCAACCCAAAAGATTATGATCCTGTGGTGAATGCCCTCCTTTCCTATAAAGAAAAGTTCAAACCCGATGACTGGCTTTTTTACCAGCTGGTAAGAAAAACAGCGCAACAGATAAGTCCCAAATCGAGCGACTACCACCGGTATACCCTGTACAAATGGTACCTGCTTTCCAGATCGGGGTACGATGCCCGGTTGGCCGTTTCAGGCAATTACATTTTGTTTTATATCTATTGCGCAGAGAACATCTACAATATCCCTTACCGCCTGGTGAATGGGAAACAATACGTTTGTTTGAACTACCATGATTATGGCAATAATATCGACTTTCAAAAGCACGTCTTCACTTCAATTGATCTGCCTGTTCCGGGTGCGGAAACTGTTTTTTCGTACAAGATCACTCACCTGCCAGAATTCAAGCCAACCGATTATACCGTAAAAGACCTGTATTTCAATTACAATGCAAGCGACTACCATTTTAAAGTAAAGCTGAATAACCAGATACAAACGCTTTTTATCAATTATCCGGTGGTGGATTATGCATTGTACCTGAATATTCCGCTGAGCAAGGAAACGTATTATAGCCTGATACCGCTGCTGAAGAAAAGCCTGAAAGGTTTGAGTGTGAAAAGCGGGGTCGATTACCTGATGCGTTTCACCCGGTATGCATTTATGTTTGAACCGGATACTGAAGTTTTTGGCGGCGAAAAACGCCTGTCGCCCGAACAAACACTGCTGTATGACCAAAGCGATTGTGACGACCGGGTTGCATTGTTCTACTGTCTTGTAAAAGAGATCTATAACCTGCCCATGATCGTTGTAACATATCCCAAACATGTAACAATAGCAGTACAATTTAAGTGGCCGGTTGGCAAGCCAATCGTCTACAATGGAAACAAATACTCCATTTGCGAACCTACCCCGCAAAAAGAAGACCTGATGCTGGGAGAAACACTGCCTGAATTAAAGAAGGTTCCCTACGAGGTCGCGTATGTATATACGCCACAAAAAAAATAACGAAGCCATCATTTAGCCTTTTTCTTTGAGTGCCGGGATAGTATTGTTGCACTATCGGTATAAGAAGTTCCATGAGTGTAATCATATTGTTGCCGAACCAGGAACACACTGAGCGGTAAAGTCTTTTTCATCCCTGCTGTACGCCCGTTTGGAAAAACAAATGACATATGAAAGCTGTCTGTTTTAAAAAGTTTGTATTTATCCTTTCCTGCATTCATGGCGACCCAGTTGATCGTATTGCTATCTACACCAGTCAATAACAATTTTTCATTGTCCCAATTCCAGATCACCGAATCGCTTTGATGTACTATATTATTCATCCGGGTATTTACCGAATCGCCTTTGCTGATAATATATCTGTATACATTGATCAGATTCCCGATCCTGCTAAAGTAAATATAGAAGGTATCCTTTCCGTCAATCAGCTGCCAGTTATCATTTCCTGTAATGCCTTCTATTTTATCGAATACTTCTTTGGCGGACTTATTCTTTTTTACGGGCTCATTACAAGCGGCGGCAACCAATATCAAAAAGCAATTAAAAAATACTCTCATGCTGTCAGTTAATTGTTACGCAAAAATAAAAAAACCGCTCCTCTTGACAAGAGAAGCGGCTTTCAATATTAGGAATATTATTACATAAATTTAGTCCACGTTTTCCACCAGGTATCACCTACAGCACAAGCGCCTTTGTAAGTAGTGCTGGTAAAGCCAGACAATTTATTATCTGTAAAGCTTGCACCAGTAGCTGCAGCTGAAGATGCAGATGATGGGTTAAAATCAGGCGTAGTGTAATTGAACGGCGCAGTTAAACCTACATCTGTGTTATTAGGAAGAATGCTGTT
>NZ_JBJMLX010000444.1:0-6921 GCF_045805085.1 Niastella sp. | reverse complement strand
TGATGGCACAATGAAAACTGATAAGAATAAAAGAAGAATGGATATACCGTAATAGGTTAAAATAAATTTTATTCCTGATCTCATTTACTGAGTAGTTATAAAGGTTCTTTGTTTACTTGCACTATCTACATGGGAATGCTAAGATAAATTATTCGGTCGTTATTGACGCAATTTATGGGTTTATATAAAGAAAAAAGGAGCAATGTTTAAGTGTGCAGATTCGGCAATAAGCGTGCTGTTTTAGCCAATAGACGTGTAAAGCTATAAATAAAACAGCGCCCTGACGGTACCATCAGGGCGCTGTTTATTTACTAAGGGTTTTATTACTGCCCTCCTTTCTTCACAATAAACTTATACTTACCTGAGCCTAATTTGAAAATCTGCCGGCCCTTTTCATAACCCAATACCTTTATCTCCTTGTGCAAATTCAGCGGCGAATTGCTTTCCATAATATTACTATTGGGCGGTGTGGGCAGATAAACAGTCGCCGTTGTATTTGGTGGCACCTGTATAGTAAATACATGGAACACATACTGGTGGTCCCACTCAGAATAAATTCTTCCGTAAGGCGAGTTGAAGGATACACTTCCCTTATCCAAACCAAGGATCGGCTCAGGATTGATGATGATATTCTTGTAAGCTACCGAAGTATCTTCCTGGTGAATTCCACCCGGGCCATCAAAGAACCATTGCATCAGGTGACCTAACATCAAATGGTTATTCGATTTTTCCGGTAACGCTGCCCATGACTCTGTTAAAGCAGTAGCGCCCTTGGCCAATTGATAACCATAACCTGGCACTTTATTATCGCTGTTCATATCATATACCGTTTGAGCTGATCCATTTTTGGTTAATGCATCAATCAAAAAGTGGAAACCGATATCGCCCGCAGTAAGCGCGCTTTCGTTGGTAATGATATCTGTTTTTAATTGATCCAGCACAGCCGCTTTGTTGGCGTCTTCAACCAGTCCTACCGCCAAAGGCATAGACATAGCCGTTTGGCTGCCGGTTGAATATTTATGAGAAGCGGCATCGTAGAATTTGGTGTTGAACGATTTTTTCACGTCTGCAGCGAGTGAGGCATATTGTGAAGCATCGGCTGATTTACCCATCAGCTTCGCCATTTTCGTCAACAGGTCGAGATCGTAATAATAGATGGCTGTTGCAGTAAGTTCTTTGGGGGTTAACTGCGCCACGCCAGGGGATTTGGGTCCCAGGTCGTACCAGTCGCCCAGGCCGTACGACAGAATATTGCCACTGGCTTTTGATTTCAGGTATGCCACATATTTGGTCATCATAGGCCATGCTTCCTGCATCACGGTTTTATCGCCATACCATTGATAGATCAGGTAAGGTAATATTACCGAAGCGCTTCCCCATTCGGGTGAATCGCGGAAACCGCCATCGAACAGCACATACTCGGGAGCGATATCAGGCACCATTCCATCAGTGGTTTGGTCGGCCATCATATCGGCTATGATCTTTTTATATAGGCTGTAAATATCATAATTGAAGTGGATCGATTCGCCCATGAGGTAGGATTGTTCCAACCAACCCAGTTTTTCACGGTGCGGACAATCACTCAGCACACTTTGCATATTGCTGCGAATAGCCCAGTCAATCAGCGTATAGGCATCGTTCATCAGGTCTTCCCGGCTGTCGAATTTACCAATTTGCGCAGCCGAGTTACGGGTGTGCAGCATTTTGATGTCCTTAATTACGGCAGTGAGTTTTTTAGACTTTATGGTATCCGGCGCTGCATACGATACTTCTGCATAGCGGAAGCCATAGAAAGAAAAGCGGGGTGTCCATTCTTCATCACCGGTGCCTTTACAGGTATAGGAGTAGTAGTAAGGTTTACCACTGTTCTTTTGGTTTATGCGTTTTTCTTCGCCCAACAATTCAGCAGGGAAAATGCGGATCACCTGTCCTTTCTGACCACGCACAGTTATTTTGATGATCCCGCTGGCGTTCTGTCCAAAATCAAACAGTACGGTAGTGTCGCTGTTCTTTTCACAGGTTTGCGGGGCAATGGTAGCCATCACTTTTACGGGTGTACCGGTTTCAGCAACCAGTTTACCAGTGGGCGCTTTTACCACAGCAGCTGCTCTCCAGGCGCCGTCGTTAAAGGTAGCTTTGTCCCAGCCATCCTGTTCCAGGGTAGCATTGTATTCTTCACCGGCATAGATGCTCGAAAAAGTAATGGGACCGGGCGCTGTTTTCCAGCTGGCATCAGAGATCACTTCCGATCTGGTGCCGTCTGCATACTCGATCAACAGCTTCATGATCATCTTGGGATTGCCATAAGCCAGCAGGGCTTTGCGGTAACGTTCATTGGGAATGTTGTAGAACCCATTACCGAGCATAACACCGATGGCGTTGTTGCCACTGGCAACCTGGCTGGTTACATCCAGTACGTCGTATAATACGCGTTTGTCATAATTCGTCCAGCCGGGCGACATAAACTGATCGCCTATTTTAACGCCATTGATGTGCAGTTCATATTGTCCTAACCCGGTAACGAACGCAGTGGCTTTTTTAACGGGTTTGCTTACGGTGAATGATTTACGAAGTAAGGGCAATACGTGATTTCCGCTTACCACCGATTTGTATTCTTTGGTGGCGCCGGGTTCATGAACACCGGGTACATACCGTTTGGCGGCATCCAGTTCATCATAACCGATCCACTGGGCATTGCTCCAGTCGGCCGGCTGCAACAAACCCATTGTAAATCTGGCAGTGTCTCTGCTATAGTCAGATAGCTGGCCCTGGTTATCCCATACCATTACTTTCCAGTAATAGGTTTGACCAGCCTTCAGGGGGGCGCCGCCATAAGGTACCAGCTGCGATTGCTCGCTGTTCACCTCTTTGGAATCCCAGATATTTCCTGTGTTGAGAACGAGTTTTGACCAATCGTCAGCTACCAGAATGCGATAGCGGGTTTGCATTACGGCCCGTGCGGTACTGGTTATTTCCCAGCTCAGGCGGGGCTGCGTCATTTCGAGGCCTGCAGGATTGGTAAGGTATTCAACACGCGGATTCACCACTACGGGCCTTGCAGGTGTAGTTTGTGCAAAACCGGGTACAGAACCAACCAACACTAAGAAAGAGGCTAACAGTGTACTTTTTTTCATGCCTTATAAGATATTGAATGGATTTTGTTGTTTAGGGAAAACGATAATAGTTATCCATTATTATATAATAGGAAAACCAACGATCGTAAAAACACGAACGCGTTCATCGTAATAATATCAGGAAGTTATTTAGTGATCTGATTCACAGAGCGAACCAAAATAGTAATAAAAACGGCAATTACCAATGGTTATTGCAAAAAGGCAGAGGGCAGAAGGCAGCGGGCCGCATCGCCGCAGGGCAAACTCAAAACCGACAGCTTTTCCAATAACCCAATCCCTTTATCAACACTATCAATTCCGTCAACCCTATCAACCCGTTAACTTGTCAACTCCATTAACTAGTTTCCATCCGGTTTCACCGCAGTAACAAAACCACTTAATGGCCAATAAAATTGTCCTACTGAATCCGGATGCGCCGGGTCAAACGCTACCTTGTCTTTGACCAAATATTTCGCAATGGGGAGGTTGGCCGCCACCATTCCTTTTACTACACAACGCGCCAGCTCATAGGCGCCATAAGGGTTAAAATGCGTATTATCCGCCAATGCTGTTTCCTGGTTAGGAAAGGTGTTGGCGGCATAATGTACAAACGCTTTCAGCGACGTTTCAGGCCCCCAGGCTTCATACAATATTTTACTCATGGCGTTCAGATCGATGAGCGCTGCCTTTTCTTCTGCTGCCGTTTGCCGCATAGCTTCGGGATAATCGCCCAGTGTATTGATGATATGCCCGCTTGAATCGAAATTGCGGCGATGCATAGAGGTCACCAATACAGGCGTCATACCTCTTTTTCGCGCCTCCCCTATCCATTCCTTTATGGTTTGTTTATAAGTGGTGAACGGGTCGAGGTGATTGCCGCCGGGCTTTTGATCGTTGTGGGTGAATTCAATGAATAAATAATCGCCCGGTTTTGCCAGACTGAACACTTTCTCCAGCCGCCGTTCATGCGCAAAGGCTTTCATGGTTTCACCCGATTCGGCATAATTGGCAATAGCTACATTGCCGGGTTCAAAAAACCGCGGGATCATTTGTCCCCACGCAGCCCAGGGTTCGCGGTCCTGGTCAACTACGGTTGAATTACCGGCGAGAAACACCGTGGTGGCTTTTTTGTTAGGTGTTATTTCCAGGGCACATATCCTGGGCAATGAATCGTTGAACTCCAATGTAAGCAGGTTGTCCCAATGGCGATACCCGTACTCCCGGGGTTTCAATTTCACTTTACTGATCTCTTTTTGTTGTGCATCCCTGATGATGCTGTCCTTCACATGCACGGTAATGGTTTTAGTTACCTGCTTTCCATTCTCAGTGCGAACATTCTCCAGCATCAGCCGCCGGTTCTCCACGCGTACGGTGGTGGCGGAAGTTCCTTTGGCATCGCCCAGGATCAGTTTTACATCATAATTGCCATCGGGTAATTGTACTGAAAAATAAAAAGGTTTATTGCCGGTGATATAATCACCGGTAAGCGCATTGCCGCCCCGGTCGATAGCCTGCACGGCAGATCCCGTTTCAAAACCATAACCGGTTTCTTTTGAAAAGAGCGTGTTTGGGGTTACAGCGATATAACCAGTAGCTGCTTTATCAGTACCAAAGTCAAATTTAAAACCTGAAGTTTGTGCGTAGCTTGTTATAGATATGCTTAGTATAAAAGAGAAACAAAGTGTTTTCATAAGGCATAGTTTGTTAGTTCTTTAGTTTATTAGTTTGTTAGTTCCAAACTCAATAACTAAAGAACTGACAAACTAATAAACTAAACAACTGGTTACTTTTCATATTGTAATGCACCGTCGTTTATTTTAAATACATCACCTTTTATCAACCTTAACATTTCTGCCCCGGCGAGTAATACGGGTCCATAGCCATGTGCTGCATAAACATTCACCGGACGATAATAATAGAATGCCGGGTCGAATCCCATCCCGGTTCCTACGCAAACCCCTTCTACCTGTCCTTTATCGTTTACTTTGGTGGTAACGGCGTTCCAGGCCAGCATGGCCATGGGCGCATAGATTTTTGCGTTTAACCAGCCTTTGTTACAGGCATGGGCAATGCAATAGGCATAGATAGCGGTCGCTGAGGTTTCCAGGTACGAATCTTCGCGGTTCAACAATTGATGCCAGAAGCCGGAACCGGATTGATACGACGCCAGTCCTTTTGCATGCGCCTGCAATTGCTGCAATACAAATGGGCGGCCGGGATGATTTTCCGGCAACACATCCAGCAATTCTATCATGGCCATAATGGCCCAGCCATTGGCGCGTCCCCAGTAAAACATGGGGTGTGGGTTCATTTCCTGTACCCAGCCATGCATGTACAAGCCTTTTTCTTTATCGAACATGCGCTGGCTAAATTGCTTTATCTGTTTTACCGCATCATCAAAATAACTGGTTTTTCCCGTGAGCGCTCCCATTTGGGCCAGCGCAGGTATACCCATGTACAGGTCATCTAACCAGAGGGTATTTTTGTGTGGCCGGTTGCGGGCCAGGGTACCATCGGGCAAACGAAATTCTTTTGTACTGATGTAGTTGATGTAGTTATCAATCAGGGGGCGAAGGTCATTGTTCACTCCTCTGCGGGTAGCTTTAATCATGGCGGCGCATACGGCGCCGGCATCATCCAGCGCATGTGGTGCTACGGGCTGGCGAAACACATAATTTCCCTTTAAGGCACCATCGGCCACTTTCTTTTGGATGGCAGGCACCCATTTGGCAATAAACGACAGGCGTTGTTTTACATAGTCGTTGTATTTAGTATCGCCACTGGTTTCAGCCGCCAGCAACATGCCACTGTAGGTTACGCCCCATTCATAGGCAGTAAGCCGGAAATCACCGGGTTTTATGCCGTAGGCAGTATCAAAGGTAGAAGCATCGGTCACCTCCTGCCCTGTTTGCCGGTTTATCATTTGGGCAGGGGTAACGGCATCCAGGTAACTGAATACTCTATCCAACACCTTTTTTATATCGGCTTCGCTCATGGCGCCATAAGGAACGGGATAATCGGGGTGCAACAGGTGTAAGGATGCGGTAACGTCGTTCCCGGGTTTTACCTGGGAGAAAATTGGTGACGCAACCAGTAGTGCGATTAAAGTGAAATTTATTTTCTTCATATGACGCTATAGTTCATAAGTTATTTGGTTCTCAATAAAGAATCTGCAAACTAATACTAAATAACTTACGAAATCATGAACTTATAAACTAAAAAACTCATTACAATCCTGTTCTATCCTGTTGTTTTTCAATAAAAAAACCGCTTCCGTAGAAACGGAGCGGTATTCTCAATTGTTAAAACATAGATCACAACTGGATGATCCAGCCCGGTACGCTTATAGGGCAAGCAATGCGATCAATGACATTGGTCAGTTATTTTTATTAGCAAGGCTGTTTAATAAGTATTGAAATTGAAAAAAGTATTGTCAACACCAGATTGGCGTGACCTTCCAAAATGGAACAAACCGAAGACGGGAATAAAACGATACAGGGAAAAAATCTCTTTTTCATATCTCTATGGCTGTCAATGGCAGCCCTAAGCTAGTACTTATCAGAAGGGAAAAAATCAGCAATCGTTTATCACCAGTACAGGTTTAGGGTATACTTTACGTTTATAGTGCTAACATAATCAACATTTTTTACAAAAAGTAGCGGCACCGCTTTTTTTTAGTAAGCGTGCTGTTTTGGCCCAAAAGCGTGTTGATTTGGGCGATAAGTGCGTAGGTTGTCTGAACTGGATGGAATGGGATGGCGGAATGATTGGGATTGTTAAAAAAGGTAGATTTCTTCGCAAATCCTTT
>NZ_JBJMLX010000443.1:0-6463 GCF_045805085.1 Niastella sp. | reverse complement strand
TCTACCTGGAGCAATTGGAGCTCTTATTCACTTGAAGCTATATATTAATTGTTCTCCATAAATGAAGGCCCTGATGAGCTTAAGCTGTCGGGGCTTTTTTATTTTTTAGCGAAGTAAGGTATAGTATCCCTGCTTACCGGTTCCTTCTGTTGCCAGTAAGCCAGCGTAACAACCTGTCCACCGCGTGTTTTTAATAATCGTCCAAAGATGGCATTGGTAGCGTTGAAGGTAATATCAGTTACGCCAATGGTAAAAGAGGCAGGCGGTGGTGGCGCAGCTTCAACAGGTGCTGCAGTATTTGGGGCAGCTGCAGGCGCTGCAGCTTTGGGTGGCGGTGAAGCTACTACTATCACGGTATATTTATTAAACTCCAGTAACGGCTTTAAAAAATCCACCCGCTGTTGCGATGCATTCTTCTCCACAATGGCGCATTTAACGCCATCGAGGTCTTCAAATTCATGATTTTTATTAATAGCCATACCCGAAATTTAAAATCCAAAACTCAATGAATGAATATAATCATACACATAGCCCGCCAAACCCGTTACAAAAATACCTGTTATACAAATGATCATTGCCAGTTTGGGATAGATGGGGATAGCCAACCGCTCGATGGGTTGTTCATTGGCATCCATAAAGATCGCTTTCACAATACGCAGGTAATAATAAAATGAAAGGATCATGTTCAGGGCCGCAATGGTAATTAAAAGATAGTTTCCTTTTCCGGCCCCGGCTAACAACAGAAAGAACTTACCAAAGAAACCAGCCGTGGGTGGTACACCCGCCAGGGAAAACAAGGCAATCGTAAGCACCCACGACAACACCGGGTTGGTTTTATAGAATCCTTTGTAATCGCTCACCTGCTCCCGCCCTGTTACCGCACTTACCAAAGCCACCACCCCAAAAGCGGCCAGGTTACTGAACACATACACCAACACAAAATACACTACCGAGGTAGTGGCCAGCTGCGAACTACCGGTTATACCTACGAGGATAAAACCTATCTGGGCAATGGAAGAAAAAGCGAGGAATCGTTTGAGGTTATTTTGCCGGATCGCAAACAGGTTGCCTGTTAAAATGGTGAGCACCGATAAAACAAACAGCATATTATACCAGATGGCCGCCAATGGTTTGAATACTGTATACAAAACAGAGACAAACACAAACAGAACCGATCCTTTTGAAATGACCGATAACCAGGAGGTGACTGCCACCGGGGCGCCCTCATATACATCGGCCGTCCATAAATGAAAAGGTACTATAGATATTTTAAAAGCAAACCCTGCCAGTAATAATACAAAGGCAAAGATCAGCAGGGGCGCGCCGGTTATGTGTGCAGACAGTTCGCTAAACGTTAATGTACCGGCAGCGCCATACACCAGGGAAATGCCAAATAATAATAACCCCGAGGCAAATGCAGAGGAGATAATAAATTTCATGGCGGCTTCTGATGATCTCTTTTTTGCGAGATCAAAATTGGCCAGGGCTGCCAGCGGAATGCTTGACAATTCCAACCCAACATAAAACATCAACAGATTTCCGGCCGAGATCATAAAGAACATGCCCAACAGGGTACACAACAGTAAAACATAAAACTCTGGTACATGATCATGCTTTTTTAACCAGTCGGCCGATTGTAATGAAACGATCAGGGTACCCAGGCTCAAAATGTTTTTCTCCAGTACGATCAGCGGATTGGTGAGGAACATTTCATCGAACAACATTCCTGACCTGTTGCCCACAAACCCAACAACCAGGTTCAACAGCAACAACCCGTTTGTAAGGTTCATGATGGTTTCATTGGATAAATCCATTCCAAT
Source organism: Niastella sp. (assembly GCF_045805085.1). Lineage (NCBI taxonomy): Bacteria > Pseudomonadati > Bacteroidota > Chitinophagia > Chitinophagales > Chitinophagaceae > Niastella > Niastella sp. Next base: position 4,643 of record NZ_JBJMLX010000443.1, on the reverse strand, counting down.
CTTCAACAACAACAGGATAAAGATGATCACCGTAATGACCAGTTCCTGTTTCATGAGTATAAAGAAGTCGGCCATAATTATTTATTGATTTATCAACGAGGTTAACCAGAAAGGCGCCATACCAATAGCCACAATGCCAATTATCAGGAGGGCGCCAGCTACTTTTTCATTCCAGGCTGCATCGGTCAGGAGAATAGTATTTCCGTCGCCTTCCACCTGTAACGGCCCCATAATCACTTTGCCCATGGCACGTAAGATATAAACGGCTGTTACCACAATGGAAGCACAAGCCAGCATAGTGGCTATTCTATACATGGTATCAGCTTTCTGCCAGGCGCCCATAAAAACGGTTACTTCGGCAGCAAACCCGCTAAGGCCCGGCAATCCCAATGAACACAAACCGGCGATAACAAACACCGTGGCGATAAAGGGCATTACTTTTAATAAGCCACCCAGTTGCGCTACCTGCCGCGTATGGGTTCTATCGTACAACATCCCAATAGCGGCAAAGAAAAGGGCTGTCATCAACCCATGTGATACCATTTGCATTACCGCGCCCATGATAGCTGTTTTTGTAAACATGCCAATACCCAGCAACACAAAACCACAATGGCTAACGGATGAATAGGCATTGATGTATTTGAGATCGGTTTGCATCATGGTAGCGAATGCGCCATAGATGATGGCAATCGTTGCCAGCAAAATGATGATCCAGGAATAATATTGAGCCGCCTCTGGCATTAATAGTGCTATTCGCAAGCAACCATAACCACCCAGCTTCATGGATATGCCGGCCAGGAACATCGACGCAGCCGTAGGCGCCGATGAGTGTCCATCTGGCACCCAGGTATGAAAGGGAAACAAGGCGGTGAAAATACCAAAGCCAATAAATGCAAAAGGGAAGAAGATTTTTTGTACTTCCAGAGGAATGTGCAATTGTGCAATCTGTAACAGATCGAATGTATGCGTACCACTGGCGGTTTGGGTATTAAAGTAAATACCCGCCAGCCCAACAAATACCAGGGCGCTGCCACCCATCAGCATCAACGCCAGTTTCATGGCGCTGTATTCTTTTTTCCCACTGCCCCAAATGCCTATCAGCAGGAATTTGGGGATAACGGCCACCTCCAGGAAGAAGAACAAAGTGAACAGATCGAGTGAAATGAAAAAGCCATAGGCGCCCAGGCTTAATAATATCAACAGAAAGAAAAATTCTTTATTCAGCTTTTCCATTCTCCACGAAACCAATATGCCTGCTACCGTTACAAAAGCAGTCAGCAGGATCATCGCAATGGAGATGCCATCTACCCCAATATGATAATGTATATTCAGCGGCGTGAACCAAACATGATCTTCTTCAAACAACATGGCCGCGGTATTGCCTGCCGCCCGTTGCTGCCCGTAGGCAATCAACAACCCAACCGCGCAAATCAATTGTACTACCGATCCGCTTAACGCTACCAGGCGGACTGGTTTCAAGCCATTACACAGTAATAATGCAATGGCGGTGATAAGTGGCAATATGATGAGTACTGATAACGACATGTGTTTGATTATGGTTTCCATAAATAAATGAACAAGGCTGCCAATGCAATGATGCCACCAAAGAAATACAACGCATAGCTTTGGATGCTGCCCGATTGCCATGCTTTTATGCTGGCTGAAAAGCGGGTGGTCACCCACCCCAATCCGTTCATTGTACCATCAACAAGATATTTATCGATCCAGGCAGCTGGTTTTGCCATGCCATTGAAGATGATCTTTTTGGTGACGAACAGGTAGCCTTCATCAAAGTAGAATTTCTGCTTTACTGTTTTATAGAGTCCGCCTAATGCAGTCGCCAGCTTTTGCGGCCGGTCGTTCTCTTTATAATAAAGCACATACGCGAACCCGATACCGGCAATGGCCAGGAGCACCGGCGCCATGGAAAAACCCAACGGAATAGAGATTTCTTCTCCCCCATTAATAGATACATAATGAGCGAAGGGAATAAACCCCACTCCAACCGCAGCCAGCGCCAATAACAACAGGGGCAGCTTCATATTCCAGGGGCCTTCACTATGATGAACGTGATTGTGCGCTGCTGATCTATTCCAGAAAATACGGAAGTACAACCGGAACATATAAAACGCCGTAATGCCCGACGTGATCAGCGCCCCGTAATAAATAAGTTTATTATGCTGCCAGGCGGTCATTAGTATTTCTTCTTTACTAAAGAAACCGGCAAAGGGCGGTATACCGGCAATGGCGAGGCAGGCAATTAAAAAGGTAGCGTGAGTCAACGGCATCAACTTCCGCAGTCCACCCATATTGCCCATTTCATTGGTATGCACAAAATGAATTACGGATCCTGCGCCCAAGAATAACAGGGATTTAAAAAAAGCATGCGTGAATAAATGAAAGAGGGATGCTGTGTAGCCGCTATTGGAACCAGCTCCATACGCAGGTACGCCCAATGCAAACAACATATAGCCGATCTGTGAAATGGTTGAATAGGCCAGCACGCGTTTAATATCGGTTTGCGTACAGGCAATGATCGCCGCAAGAAAGGCTGAGATCGCGCCCACCCAGGTTATCAATTGTAAGATGGTTCCATCTATCAAATACACGGGATATAACCGCGCTACCAGGTAAACCCCAGCCACCACCATCGTTGCCGCATGGATCAATGCCGAAACCGGCGTGGGACCTTCCATGGCATCGGGCAACCAGATGTGCAGCGGGAACATGGCCGATTTGCCCGCTCCGCCAATAAACACCAGCGCCAATGCCCAGCTTAATATGGATACGCCCAGGAAACCGGTACCGGTAATTTGCGCCAATTGCGACGAATGAGTATCCGTTAACCGATGGATGAGGGTTCCAAAATCGAGCGTGCCGCTATAGAATGCGAGTATTAGTATCCCAATTAAAAATCCCAGATCGGCAAAGCGCGTGACGATAAATGCTTTTTTTGCTGCTGCTACAGCCGCCGGCCGGTCGTAATAAAAACCGATCAGCAAAAAGGAGGACACACCCACCAACTCCCAAAAAATATAGATCTGAAAAATATTAGTCGAAAGCACCAGTCCCAACATGGAAAATGTAAACAATCCCAGGAAGGCGTAATAAACAGGAAACCGCTCCTCCCCTTTCATATAACCCAAACTAAACACATGCACCATTAGGGAAACAACCGTCACTACTACCAGCATCATCACAGATGCAGGATCGAGCAATATGCCCATATCGATAGACATCCCGGGAGAAAACTGTAACCAGGTATATTTCAATGGCTCGATTGGCTGATAGACACCATTCACCCTTCCCGTTACAAAGAAGTATTGATAAGCCGTATAGAAAGCCAACACAGTCGCCGCTAATAAAATGAGCGTACCCAGGATCCCTGCCGATCGGACGAAATGTTTTTGCCCGAATAAGCCAAAAACTACAAAGCTTATTAATGGTAGCAAAGGGATTAACGATATGTATGTTGTGTAGTTCATTTTGAATGGTTAATCGTGTACCGTGAAACGGCAAACGTGAAACGTGAAAGGGTTCACGAGAATGTAACATTCCTCACTCCTTTCTCGCTCCTTTGTCAACTCTTTATCAACCCTACAACTTGTCAACTTATTAACTTGTCAACTTGTTAACTGGTCAACTCGTCAACTAATACCTCATTTCCGTAGTATCCTCCACATCAATCGACCTATGACTCCTGTATAAATTAATAATTATCGCTATCGCCACGGCTGCTTCGGCAGCGGCAACGGTTATAATAAACAGGGAAAAGAATACGCCATTCAGTTTATCGGGGTACAAGTATTTATTGAAGGCCACGAAGTTGATGTTCACACTATTCAGGATCAGTTCTATGGACATGAGCATGGTGATTAAGTTACGCCGGGTAAACAACCCATACATACCGATGAAGAACAGGGCTGTGGTCACAAACAGGATATGCGTTAAAGGGATCGCGCTCATGTTGTCTTTTCCTCCATGGTTTTTGTTGATTCAACAACCTGTTTAAAAGTGCCGCCATTGGCACTAATAGGCGTAGCCGGTTTTTGTATCGATTTTCCTTTGGGTATCGATCGCATGGCAATAACAATACAACCGATCATGGCAGCCAGCAACAACATACTCACTACTTCAAACGGCAACACAAACCCATATTTTTTAGTATCGAGCATTTGTTCACCAATGGCGTATACCGGCACCACAAATGGTTTTTCAGAGGTAGTTGTTGGGAACCCATACCCTGCTATGAGGTTATAAGAAAATGCAAACCCCAGCAACACGGCCAGTATGGAGAAAATGGTCCGCTTCAATGGTGGTTTTGGTAGCTCACTACCCGAATGATGGGTAAGAAAAATAGAGAAGATAATCAGCACCACTACCCCACCTACATACACAATGATCTGCACGGCGGCTACAAATTCTACCTGCATCCAGAAGTACAGACCGGCAACACCCACCAGGCTAAACAGCAACCAGATGGCTGAACGAAAGATCTTCCTGGTGGTTACCGCCAGCAAGGCCGTACCCAGCACAAAGGCTGAAATCAAATAAAATATGATCTGTGATGCATTCATAAATCAATAGGCAATTGGCAATGAGCAATTGGCAAAGTTTTCATTCTTCATTTCTCTGTTTTTCAT
>NZ_JBJMLX010000442.1:0-5415 GCF_045805085.1 Niastella sp. | reverse complement strand
TGAAACACAACAAATTGTAATTGACTCAGCAGTTGAACAGCTGCTGATAGAGTTAACTCCTTCCAATAAATCACTCGACGCTATTGTAGTAACGGCGCTGGGTGTGTCACGGCAACGAAAATCGTTGGGCTATGCTACCCAGGAATTAAAAACAGCCGATATTTCAGAAGCAAAAGAATCGAACCTGGTAAATGCATTTGCCGGTAAGGTAGCAGGTGTACGGGTTACCAATACCCAGGGTGATATGGGTTCTTCCCGTATTATTATCCGCGGTGAAACTTCTATTAATGGCAATAACCAGCCTTTATTTATTGTAGACGATATCCCCGTAGATAACTCCCAGCTCGGTGCCGGCGGATCAAGAGATTATCGCAATGCTATTGCCGATATCAATCCGGAAGACATAGAGACCATCAGTGTTTTAAAAGGTCCCAATGCGGCGGCATTATACGGATCGAGAGCCGCACATGGTGTTATCCTGATAAAAACAAAGACCGGTAAAAAGAAACAGGGGGTGGGTGTTACCATCAATTCCAACACGACCTTGTCGGGCCTGTTGATCCTGCCCGAATACCAGAATGTATTCGGACAGGGTGCAGAAGGGAAGTTCAGATGGGTAGATGGAAAGAGCGGGGATAACGATTACGTGGATGAAAGCTGGGGACCCAAAATGGATGGACAACTGATCACGCAGTATTTCTCCAATGGGGTACCTGCGCCCTTTGTGCCGCATCCCAATAATGTACGGGATTTTTTCAGAACTGGTGTTCTTCTTACCAACAGCGTTGCGTTGGAAGGTGCGGGTGACAGTTATAATTACCGCATTGGCTTTGGTAATGAAAAGCAAACCGGTATTGTGCCAAACAGTGAGGCCCGTAAAAACAATGTGAGTTTTAATGCCCAGTTTAACGTTACGCCAAAAGTAAAGATTGGGGTAAATGCCAATTACATTATTGACAATGCGCCTAATTTACCCGGCGTGTCGGGCAAAAGATCCACCAGCACCATGTTGCAGTTTACCTGGTTTGGCCGGCAGGTAGATATGGAGGATCTGCTTAAAAATAAAGATGCCAACGGCGGATCGTATAACTGGAACAACAGTTATTACAGTAACCCGTTTTGGGTAGCCTATAATAATACAGTAAGTCAGCGGCGCAACCGGATCATTGGGGCGGTAAAGCTCGACTATGCCATCATTGACGGATTGAACTTTAGTTTCAGAACTGGCAGTGATTATTACAACGACCGCCGTAAACTCCGGATCGCTTATGGCACCAATGGTACACCCTTTGGCTCTTATGAAGAAGACGCATTCACCGTGAATGAGAACAATACAGAAGCCACCCTGCGCTACAACAAAAATATAAATGCCGATTTTAGTCTCGATGTACTGGCGGGCGGCAATATCCGGTCGAGATATTATGAAGAGAACGACCAGGTGGCGCCTAAACTGGCAGTAGCGAATGTATATACGCTCGCCAACTCGAGAGACCCGTTGGTATCATCGAACGTATATACCCGGTTAAAAACGATCAGTGCATTTGCCTCGGCGCAGGTAGGGTTCAGGAATTATGCTTTCGTAAATATTACTGCGCGTAATGACCGCTCTTCTACCTTGCCCGTACAAAACATGTCTTATTATTATCCCTCCGTAAACGCAAGTTTTGTATTGACAGAAGCCTTTCATCTCCAAAGCCACCTGTTGAATTATGCCCGTATCCGGGGTGGCTGGTCGAAGGTAGGCGCCGATGCAGAACCTTACCAGTTAATAAACACGTACAATTTTAACGCGCCATTTAATAGTAATCCGCAATTAACTACCACGGGCACCGATCAAAACCCTGACCTGAGATCAGAAAGCACCAACTCCACCGAGCTGGGTTTTGAGGCCGGTTTGTGGAACAACCGGGTACGCCTGGATGTGAGTTTGTATAATACCAATAGTATTGACCAGATCCTGAAAGTAAATGTAAGCGCTACTACCGGGTATACCCAAAAACTGCTGAATGCCGGTAAGATCAATAACAAAGGCATTGAAGTGCAGTTAGGCGTTACACCGGTTAAAAAGAGAGGATTCCAATGGGATATAGATATGAATTATGCGGCTAATAAAAGCAAAGTGTTGAAGCTGGATAATGAAGGCCGTTTGAAGAATTACGAACTGGGCTCTTACCGGAACATCCAGGTGATCGCAGCTGTTGACAAAGCCTATGGAACGCTGTTTGGCAATGCCTATTTGCGCGATGCAGCAGGTAATATCGTTGTGAACAACAGTGGCATTCCGCAGACTGATCCCAATAAGAAAGTACTGGGAAAATATACACCTGATTGGATTGGCGGGATCACCAATAGTTTTTCTTATAACAATTTTCATCTGGCCTTCCTGGTGGATGCCAGCATTGGGGGATCGCTGTTTGCCGGTTCCAATTCAACCGGAAGTTACACGGGTGTATTGGCCATGACCCTGCCCGGCCGGGATGCGGACCATGGCGGTTTGTATTATTACTATCCGGATAACAAAAAGACCAATGGTACAGTAGCCCTGCCCAAAGGCGGTTCTGCGCCCGCCGGCGAAACGGTGTATGAAGACGGGATGATCTGGAAAGGCGTAACCAGTAATGGAAATGCCAACACTACCATTATTCCCGCTTCGCAATATTACAAAGCACCCAGAAGTATCGAAGAGCAATTTGTATACAGTGCCGACTATGTAAAGCTGCGCGAGGTAAAGCTGGGATATACCATCCCTGCCAAATGGGTCAGGAAGATAAAACTGGTGAGCGCTACCGTTTCACTGGTGGGCCGCAACCTGTGGATCATTCACAAGAATGTGCCCAATATTGATCCCGAAACAGCATTTACCAATGGAAATGCACAGGGACTGGAAGATCTGACCAACCCCACCGTAAGAAGCTATGGCCTGAACATCAACTTCAAATTTTAAACGCAGCACAATGATCAGAAAGATAAAATGGATAGGTATTGCCGGAATAATGATGGTAGCGCTATCCTGTAAAAAAGACCTGGCGGAGATAAACAAAAATCCCAATGCCACCGAAAACCCGCAGCCGGATTACCTGCTCACCGCCTCCCAGAAGATCACCGCCGATCTGTATTGGGGCGCAGATAATAATTTCAATTCAACCCTGTTGATCATCCAGCACTGGGCGAAGATCCAATATACCGAACCTGATCGATATATATTCTCCAACAGCAGTTTTACCTCGCTTTGGAATGTGGCCTATGCACAAAGCATCACCAACCTCAATACCATTATTAAATTACCCGATGAAAAGGCAAATGTGAATTATAAGAACGTGGCGATCATCCTGCGATCATGGGTATTCAGTTTGCTCACCGATGCGTATGGCGACATTCCCTATAAACAGGCGGGTGATATCAAAACCAATCTTACTCCTGCCTACGACACGCAGAAAGACGTGTATTATGGATTGCTGGAGGAGCTGAAAAATGCATCCGCTGCATTGACCACAACAGGTAATGTTATTACCGGCGATGTGATCTATGGCGGAAAGATAGATCGCTGGAAAAAGTTTGCCAACGCCTTGCGGTTGCGCATAGCGCTGCGCTTGGCAGACCGCGAGCCGGAAAAAGCTAAACAAACGATTGCAGAAGTATTGAGCGATGCAGGCGGACTTATCAGCAGCAATGCAGAAACAGCGCAGTTTGTTTACAGTATTTCGCCCCAGCAAAACCCCATAAGCGCCTGGTTCGATACCAGGGATGAATTCCGCATTGCCAAAACCATGTTGGACAAATTAACTGTCCTGAATGATCCCCGCATTCCCGTGTATGCCAATAAGCCAACCGATACGACAGTAAAAACCTATGTAGGCGTACCAAGCGGGTTAACCACCAGCGATGCCAATAACCTGGGTCTGGCCAAAACCTCCCGGCCTGGCTCTTACTTCTTTGCGCCCCTGACGCCGGCTGTGATCCTCAGTTATGCTGAAGTGTTATTCGCCCGGGCAGAGGCCGCTGCCAGGGGATTTACAGCAGAAGACGCCAATGCATTGTATAAAGCGGCTATAACCGCTTCACTCAATCAGTATGGTATTACCGATGTTACTACTGTTAATAATTATTTAGGCCAGACAGCCGTACAATATGACGCTGCCAATTTTAAAAGATCCATTGGTGAACAAAAATGGATCGCCCTGTATGGACAGGGCCTGGAAGCATTTGCCGAATGGCGCCGACTCGATTATCCGCAACTAACGCCTGCAATAGCCGGCGTACTCGATAAACAAATTCCGGTGCGGTTGATCTATCCCGGTACGGAACAAGCGCTGAATGCCGACAATTATAAAATAGCGGTAACCAATCAGGGCACAGATAATTTGTTGACGAAAGTATGGTTCGACCAATATTAAACTATTAGTATGCGAAAACATCTCATTACCCTACTGACCGTTATGTCGCTTATGGCTTGCCTGTTATCGGCCTTTGAGGCCGGTGATAAAAAGCCCTTCCTGAGATCAGGTACATGGCGGGCTGTTTTACAAAGACCCGATGGGCAACAGATCATTTTCAATTTTGCCACTGTAGTTGAAAAGAATAAACAGCTGCTGTATGTAATAAATGGCAGCGAACGATTGTTGGTTGATAGTGTAAAAAGAGAAGGCGATTCTCTTTGGATTGACATGCCCTTCTTTGCCTCGCATTTCACCGCCCGGGTGTTGCCGGATGGCAACCTGGAAGGAATATACAGCAAGAGTTATGGCGATAAAAAACAGGAGATCCCGTTTTATGCCCTGTATGGAAACAGCGAACGTTATACCGCACCCGCCAAACCCGTTTATAACATTACCGGTAACTGGGACGCCACTTTTGGTAAAGGAAAACATCTGGTTCAGGCCATTGGGGTGTTTGAACAGACAGGTAATGGCAAAGTGACCGGAACTTTCCGAACGCCCACTGGCGATTACCGTTACCTGGAAGGGATTGTTAGTGGCGATAGTTTAAAATTATCAGGTTTTGATGGCGGTCATGTCATTTTATTTGTTGCCAAACTTGATAATGACAGTACAATAACCGAGGGCAATTATTATTCGGGACTGAGCGGTCATGAAACCTGGACGGCCCGCAAAAATGCCCGGGTGCAATTGCCGGATAGTTATGAACAAACAAAGTTAAAGCCCGGTGAAACCCGGCTCAACTTCCGTTCCCCCTCTACAAAGGGTGATACCATTTCCATCCAGGATGAACAGTATAAGAACAAGGTGGTAGTAGTGCAGATCCTCGGTTCCTGGTGCCCCAATTGTATGGATGAAACCGCTTTTTTAAGCGACTATTATAAACAGCATCGTAAGGAAGGCGTGGAGATCTTTGGTCTGGCATATGTACGTACCACCGATTTTGCCGGGGCACAAAAGGCGTTGGAGCCGTTCCGGA
>NZ_JBJMLX010000441.1:0-39297 GCF_045805085.1 Niastella sp. | reverse complement strand
TTGAAAATCGCTTCTGCCTTCCTCATTCAGGGCAACGATCTCGCCGTCAAGTATGGCTTCCAACCCCAGTTCTTTCAAGGCCTCTACTACCGGCGGGAATTTTTTATTGAAGGAAAGGTCTTTTCTTGACATAACCGTTACATCTCCGCCATCTATATAGGAAAGGGCGCGATAACCATCGTATTTTATTTCGAAGATCCAGTCATTGTCATCGAACGAATTATCGGTGAGGGTAGCCAGCATGGGAATGATGCCCGATGGCATGGCTTGCTTTTTACCTTTTTGTAAGAGGTTGTCTATTTCCTGGGGGACATTTTTTTTAGCGGGTTGTTTTTTTTCAGCTACCACTTCTTTGGCTGGTGATCTTTTAGCGGCGCTGCTTTTTTTCTTTGTGGAAGATTTCTTGTTGCTTACCCATTCATTGGTGCTTTCCTTGGCCACCTGTTCAAGCTTCATACCTGATTGCACTGATTTGGCCTTTTTGGTAACATCTGTTTGGGTGGCGTATTTGTCGTTATGTTTTATCAGCAGCCAGGCGTTGTCTTCGCTGCTTTTTATTTGCACCAGGGCAAACTCGCCTTTTAATTTCTTACCATGTAAGGTGATCTTTAAGGAACCCTTGCGCAATTGTTCCAGCAAATGCTTTTCTGCTTTTTGAGGATCGCCATTGAACGCTATGGGTTCATAGGTGCCTTCATCCCAAACGATCACGGTGCCGGCGCCATAATTGCCTTCGGGAATAATGCCTTCAAAATCCTTGTAATCGTAAGGATGGTCTTCCACCATCATGGCCAGGCGTTTGTCGGCCGGGTTCATAGAAGGCCCTTTGGGAATGGCCCATGACTTCAGCACGCCTTCCATTTCCAACCGGAAGTCGTAATGCAACCGGGTGGCATCGTGTTTTTGAACAACAAAATGGAGTTGGCTGGAAACAGCTTTCTTATTACCGGCTGGTTTTTTACCCGCCGGTTCCGGTGTTTGATTAAACGACCGTTTCTTTTTATAGGTGGCAAGACTCATATGAAGGGATTCAAAAAAGTTATGCCATGAATAAGCTTTTACTTCAAAAAGGATAATAACACCTGTCTGAATTGTCCTAAATCCTGAATATGTGGTATATGTCCAACGCCGGGTACCTCATACAGAAGGGCATTGGGAATTTGTTCCTTTGTTTTTTTTGCGAGGGCCGGGTATTGGCCGTACCTGTTCTTATCATCATCACTTAGCAGGGCTTTGCCAACTACGGTGCGGTCTTCAGTGCCAATGATCAACAGGGTGGGGGCCATAATGCGGTCCCATTCATAACACACCGGTTGTTCATAGATCATTTGATATGTAATGGCATTTACCCAGGCGATATGGGAGAAATCGGGCGTTTTAAGCACCTCTGCCTGGGCCTGAACATATTGCTCATACTCAGGCTGCCATTGGGGGTAATATGATTGCTGATATTTTTTATACGACTCATAGGTAGCGTGCACCTCTTTTTCGTACAACTGGTCAATGGTTTGATAGGGAACAAAGCGTTTATAATCTTCCAGGCCAATAGGATCTTCCAGCACCAGTTTGATTAACTTATCTGGGTATAGCATGGCAAAACGGGCTGCCAGCATACCACCCATGGAATGGCCAACCAGGTAAACTTTAGGCACATGCAGGGAGTCGAGCAACTGATCCATGGCGTATGACAACATATGAAAGCTGTAATGGATATCAGGTTTATCTGATTTTCCCCAGCCAGGTTGGTCGGGAACGATTACCCGAAAACCGGCTTTTACTAAAAAGGCCATTACATCTTTCCAGTAATAGCCATTGAAATTCTTACCATGAAAAAGCATAACGGTTTTATTGGCAGCAGAATCAGGTTGCGCATCCATGTAGGCAATTTGAACCGGTCTGTTTTCCAGGGTAATCTTACAGTATTTAACAGGGTAGGGATATTCTATCTGTGCCTGCAACGTCAAAGTAGTTATCAGGCAAAGTAGCAATGGCAGAAATTTAAAGAAATGTTTACGCAACATGCAAAAAAATTAATAGCATGAAGTTACATGCATTTTGTACCCGTTAGTTGTTTCCGGATATTTTAACAGTATAGTAAGAGTCAGGAAAGATATACTACGGTTTGGGGCAGGGGTTATTCCGGTTCTGAATCTAATTTTTCTTTAACCATTTCTATCAATATATTCAACTGACGGGGATCCATAATGCTTTTCTGATGCCCCACTTCATATTCATTAAACAATACATCGCCCTGTTGCGTCAGCGTGAACAGGTAATTGTCTTCAGAAAACACATCGAATACGATCATGTCGCCAAAATCTCTTTCCTTGATCTGGCAGGTCATAGTTTTACCACTTACTGACAGACTCATCGATTTCGTTTGTAGTTCTTCCATCTCCTGCAAGGTTTAAAATGAAAAATAAAAGGACGGTTCAATGAAATTAGTCATGAAAAATAACCTGTTCATCACGTTCCTCAACCGGGATCTGTTTTATAAGATCATCATAATTCACCTCTTCATGGGTAGAATAAACGCCGTATGCATCCATGGAGTAACCCATTGTGCCATCTTTGGCCTGAATGAGATAAACAATAGATGAATCGGCAGGGTCTGATTGTCCTTCAAAACGATACGTTTTGATGATGGTCAGGTCTTCAGGTTTGTAGAATTTACCATTGGTAGTGGTGAACCCATCTTTAGAAATGGTAAATTCATTATCGTTGTGTTGATGTCTTAATTTTTCCAGTACCGCGGTCAGGGTTGTCATTTCAGTAGGTTTCGTTTCCATAAACAAGTTTTTAAATGAAAAAATAGTATGCGATCATTTGAATACCAATCTGGTAATAATGCTAAGTATCATTTCAAAAACCTATGCCAACCAATGCGCTGTAATTGCAGTCACCACTTTGTAATGTTGGTAAAGAAAGGGGCAGATTGAAGAAATATTTCTACACAAGCATCCGGTTTTGGACGGAAAGTAGCTTAATTGGTTAGATCCCAACTAAAGGGACCGATATCACCAGTTGGCACGGAATTTTTAATAATTATAACAAGCGATAATTTTTTCCTTCTGGCAATTACACTTGTAAAAAGGTGGTAAGAATGCTGGATACTAAGAGTAAAGGGAAAAAAATATCACTTGCCCTCCCGGTTTTACCGGGAGGGTTTTTTATTTTGTGGCTGCTAAATAGTGTATCTTAAGTCTATGAAAAAATGGCTATTCTTATCTGCCTTTCTGCTAACTACCTGCCTGATATTTTCACAAACAGACTCCACAGCAGGCTATTACACTTCATTTGATGGAACAAAGATCTGGTACGAAGTAAGAGGCGCCGGTGAACCGGTGGTACTGGTGCATGGGTTTATTGTCAATGGCGAATCGTGGAAAAGAACGGCCTTATATACCGATCTGTTAAAGGCAGGATACCAGGTGATTACTTTCGATATGCGGGGAAATGGAAGATCTGATAAGCCGCATGATGCTTCGTCTTATGCCAATGATGCCGAAGCAAAAGATATTATGGGTTTGCTGAATACTTTAAAAATTAAGCATTATACAGTAGTGGGGTATTCCCGCGGTTCTATTATAACTGCCCGTTTGCTGGTGTTGGATAAACGGGTTAAAAAAGCAGTGTTGGGTGGCATGGGTACCGATTTTACCAATCCCGAATGGCCGCGCCGCAAAATGTTCTACCGGGCTTTGTCGGGCGATAGCGTACCCGAACTGGCGCAAATGGTTAGTTATGTTAAAAAGTCCGGGCTCGATCAACAGGCGTTGGCCTTGTTGCAAAAAGAACAGCCTTCCACCCCAAAAGAAACTTTGAAAAAAGTACAGCAACCGGTGTTGGTTATTTGCGGAAGTGAGGACAGTGATAATGGCAATGCCGCAGAGTTGGCAACCCTTTTCACACATGGGGTATATAAAACCACACCCGGCGATCATAACAACGCCTCCAAAACACCGGAGTTTTCAGCTGCTATTATGCAATTTTTAAAGAAGTAACATGGTATTGTGGTTGCATCGGTTGAAGAAACGATTATATGGCAACAGCAGCAAAGAAAAAGAAGCATACCACCACTGCCAGGAAAACAACTACAGCTCATAAGAGATCAACCCCGAAAAAAGCGGCGAAAAAGAAGACAGCGCCAAAGAAATGGTCGCACCAGGTAATGGAAACCAGCGATGCGCTGGATTTGCAATCGGGCATCTTCAAATCAAAAGACCCGAAAAAGATCGCAAGTTCATTAAAGCGTTCCGCCGAAAAAAGTAAACGAAGAAAAGGCACACCGTATCAATCAGCGATGTCGATGCTGAACTTTTACATCAACCGGGCCGGTAAACACCTTACCGCCAAAGAAAAACAACCGTTGGAAAAAGCAAAGCCGGAGTTACGGAAATTGTTTGGCCGGGAGGAATAGAACAAAACGGTGCCGGAATTCGTTATTTAAGAGCTAACGATTGTTAGTAAAGCTCTATCTTTGTGCCGCTAACAAACCCACATCTTTACACAGAACTTACTATATGAACAAAAAGGAAGTTTATATTATTTCAGCCGTTCGCACTCCCATAGGTAGTTTCGGCGGTGGTTTGAAGGATTTTACAGCCCCGAAACTGGGCGCCATAGCCATAAAAGCAGCATTGGAAAAAGCAGGATTGCAACCTAACCAGGTGCAGGATGTGTTGATGGGCTGCGTAATTCAGGCTAACCTGGGACAGGCCCCTGCCCGCCAGGCGGCAAAATTTGCCGGACTACCAAACGAAGTGAATTGCACTACGGTGAATAAAGTATGCGCCAGCGGCATGAAAGCCATTGCCCAGGCGGCACAAAGTATTGCGCTGGGTGATGCCGATATTGTGGTGGCCGGCGGTATGGAAAGCATGAGCAATGTGCCTTTTTATGTTGACAGCTTGCGCTGGGGTAATAAATACGGCAATACCAATTTAATTGATGGACTGGCTAAAGACGGGTTAACCGATGCATATGATGGGCAGGCCATGGGAAATGCGGGGGAGTTGTGTGCGAAGGAATGTGGCATAACCCGCGAAGAACAGGATGCATTTGCTATTGAAAGCTATAAACGCAGTCAGGCTGCCTGGGCAGCCGGCAAGTTTGCCGATGAAGTGGTGCCGGTAGAAATTCCGCAACGCAAAGGCGATCCGATCAAATTCTTTAAAGACGAAGAGCCCTTTAATGTAAAGTTCGATAAGATACCCGAGTTAAAACCAGCATTCCAAAAAGATGGCACTGTAACAGCTGCCAATGCCAGTACGCTGAACGACGGTGCAGCAGCGTTGGTATTAATGAGTAAAGAAAAAGCCGAAGAGCTGGGTTTAAAACCAATTGCCAGAATAGTTTCCTATGCCGATGCAGAACAGGCGCCGGAATGGTTTACAACAACTCCATCTATAGCAGTTCCCAAAGCGGTAGCCAAAGCCGGGTTAAAAATGACTGATATCGACTATTGGGAATTGAACGAAGCATTTGCGGTAGTGGGAATTGAAAACAGCCGGCGGATGAAGCTCGATCCGGCCAGGGTAAATGTACATGGCGGCGCAGTTTCGTTGGGTCATCCCTTAGGTTGTAGTGGGGCGCGCATTATTGTTACGCTCATTAATGTATTGAAACATAATAATGGTAAATACGGCGCGGCAGGGATTTGTAATGGTGGTGGCGGCGCTTCCGCAATGATTATTGAAAGCATGTAAAATAATAATCTGTTTATAAAACAAGCCCCCGACGGCCAGGCCGGGACCGGGGGCATTGTTTTATTTGGAACTAAGATCGGCACGATAAGAAAGCATTTCACTATAACTTCTTTCAACAAATTGCTGGATGGCGGCCATATAATCATTGTAACCACTATCGTTGTATTCGGCTTTATATCTTTCCATAAAAGGTTTGCGGAAGGCCGGGTCTCTTTCTTTCCAACCGGTTTTATAACGGAATACCAGGATATATTGAGTGGGGCCTGAACCCGAAGCCTGGTAAACTGCCACCGGCTCCTTAGTTTTATCCCATACTACTTTTACTTTCTTTATAAGGGCTGCAATGGTATCGCCATAACCTTGTTTGGGAAAAACATGGGTGATGGCCATTTTGTCGGTGAATTCGGTTAAAGGAACGGAGCTCAGCTCTTCCCGGTAAACGGCAAAACTATTTGAACCCTGACTGGTAGTTAAGGGTGATACATTCATATTCCAGTCAGCCGTATGTTCCTTGCTGATGTCTTTTCGCTCATCAAGCTGAGCCCAACTGTTAGGGCCTTCTGTAACATGGTAGGCACCCGCATCGGGACCAGAGAGCACCTCATAGGTACGCCATTTCCAGTCACCCGTATGATACTTTTGCGCATGAGCCGCAAGCGCTTTTTCAAACTCAGCCACCTTTTCAGGTTTGGGAAATGCTCTGAAAGTGTTTACAACAGTTTTAGATTGGCCTGATCCGAGAAGCGGGAGCAATAGCCAGCAGAGAAAGAGTTTTCTCATGTTTTAGCATTTTGGGTTTAATTAATTTTAGGAGAAGCCTTACAGGGATGGACAGCGTATAGGAAAAGGGAATGAAAAAGATACAAAGAATATATGGCAGGAAAAAATGATATAAATCATTACTGCCTTTTCAAAAGTACCTTTACAGCATGAGTACCATTCGCATAGAAGAAGCAACCAAAAAAGACGCAGCTCTGATAGCTGACCTGAGCCGGCAAACGTTTTACGATTCTTTTGCGGCTGATAATACCCAGGAGGATATGGATAAGTTCCTGAATGAACAGTTTACCAGGGAAAAATTAATGGAAGAGGTAGGGGCTGAAGGAAATATCTTTTTACTGGCCTATGAGGGAGATGAAGCAGTGGGCTATGCGCGCATGCGTGAATCACCCAACCCGGTTTTATTGAAAGATGGCCCCGCTATAGAAATTGCCCGCATTTATGCAGTACAAAAAAGTATTGGGAAGGGCGTAGGGAGCGCCCTGATGCAGCAATGCATTGAGATAGCAAAGCAAAAGAATGCCCGGGTGATCTGGCTGGGCGTTTGGGAGAAAAATTATAAGGCGATTGCCTTTTATTCCAAATGGGGGTTCGAGCAATTTGGTGAGCATGTGTTTATGTTAGGGAATGATCCGCAAACAGATTGGTTGATGAAGAAAGCATTATAAAATAAACCCTCCCGATAAATCGGGAGGGTTATCACACAACAAATACCAACACCCGTTATGGGATGCGGAGGGAGCACCTGATAACACATATGCTTATAGAGAACAACAACTATCTTCACTGTTATACTCCCTTACTGAAAATTATTTCATCTGGCAGGATTACCTGCTCGCCTGGTTGCCTTATAGTACTCATTAGTAGAATGGCGTACAGTTAACACATGGTCTTCTCTTCAAAAGAGCAAACAACTGTACTATAATTGAATTGGATTTTAATGCTAGTTTGAGTACTTACAGCACTACCAGGTGAACCCGGTTTTTCAAAGCGCATATTGAACTTAGTCAGGGTACGGCTTATAACCCTTCACTACATGAGAACTAACTATCCATTTCAGCATCAAAGTCTTCTGCTTCTTCTGCTTCTGCTTCCTCTGCAGTTTCATTTTGATACCTTGGTCCGCCACCCAGCATCACTAACTCGTTCAGTACTATTTCTGTAATAAAACGTTTAATGCCATTTTTATCGGTGTACTCACGATGGACCAGTTTACCGGCCACGGCCACTTCTCTGCCTTTGGTTAAATACTTTTCGGCGATCTCTGCGAGTTTACCCCAGGCTATAACGGTGTGCCATAAAGTTTCTCTGATTCGTTCACCCCTTGAGTTTCTATATATATCATTGGTGGCAATAGAAAAGCGGGCCACTTTTTTACCGGTTTCGGTAGTGCGGATATTAGGTTCCTGTCCTAAGTTACCAATCAATTGAACTTTGTTTTTAATTGCGTACATAACTGTATTTTTAAAGATTACTAATTTATTTCAGTCTATCGGGAGGGCCGTTCGATTTGACAACTCAAAGATGCAACCCACGGAAAGCCATACTCGGTTTTTTGTCGTTTGTACTCGATTTTAAACGTTTGCTTGTCGTTTACAAACGACTATTTTTTGTACTTTTCATCTTCAATAGCCATTCAAACCTTTGATAATGACTGCTAAGAACTGTCTGGCCTGTGACAGGCCTATTAAAGGCCGCACAGATAAAAAATTCTGCGACGACTCATGCCGTAATAACTACAACAACCGGATGAATAGTTATTCGAGCCCACTGGTGCGGAACATCAATAATATTTTACGAAGGAACAGAAGGATCCTGGAGGATTTACTGGAACCTTTGGAGAAGAAGGTATTGGTGATTGAGCGGCATAAGCTGGTTCAAAGAGGTTTTCATTTTGACTACATGACGGAACATTATCATCCCGATAAGAAAGAGCATTACTATTATTGTTATGAATATGGTTACCGCTCCATCGATCAGGAAAAGGTATTGGTCGTAAAGGATACCCGCAAAAAGCATTTTGTAAGGGAAAAGAAGCAGGTGGTGGTGAGGCGTATACAGTGATCTCACATTTAGGAAATGCGCTTTAAATAGGGGTAATCCTAAGGATATCCCGGGAGTTGGCAGCGTTCAAGTATGGAGTTGGAGGCTGTGTGGAGTATTGTAGCATCGGTGCATGAATACTGTACCTATACAGTTGGCAGGCAATGGTACCGTAATGGTAGTAAACTTGTAGCGTAATGGCCTAAGTATTGCCTGGGAATTGCCTGGGCACCCTAGTACGCAAGGCAACTCTCAGACCACTCCCAGGCAACTCCCAGGCAACTACCAGGCAACTCCCCTACAATCCCCAGGCAATCCCAAGGCACCTCCGATAGTAGTTTTTTAGGACGAGGCACCAATGTCCGAGTCATCCTGCGCAGAAATTTATTGAGTAAGATCAGTTACCGGCGAAGCAATGACAATGTTGAACGCGAGAAAAGGAGAGGAGGAAATACAGGCGCTGTTGTATGATCGATATTTAAAAGAAGTCGTTGAAAGGAAACAGCAGGTGTTCTTGTTGTAAATACGCAAACTGAACGGCTTATCAAAACATGGAATGAAGAATGAATTAAATGCTGTAGTTGCGGGTAAATAATACCTATATCAATTGAATTTATTGTTTCACCTTTTTGCGCGTAGAAGCCCTTTTCTTTTTACTTTTCTTTGTCTGTTTCAATTTGTAGTCATGTATGTATTGACTAATAGCCTCTTTTTCTTTTTGTGTTAATGATTTGGGCTCTACCTCAAAATCGACATCCAAAGGTTCTCTTATCAGTCCCATATTTATTGTTTAAAGTATTTCTCAACTAATTTGTTTGCGGCTTCTGTATTTAAGATCATCAGATTTCCTCCAAAATGGAAAGCTCCCAAAGAGTTATTTTTAATGGAAATGATTAGCTTCTTACTTCTTCAGCAACTTATCATTCACAATCCGCTCCATGATCTCCTCCTTCTGATATTTAGAAATCGGGATCTGATACTTTCCACCTACATGCAATATGTTGCCCTCGATAGATTGAATGCATTGTATATTCACCACGTACGATTTATGCGGCTGAATGAACTGACCGGCAGGCAATTTTTCCTGTAAGGCTTTCAAGGTAGAGTGGGTGACCAGTTTTTTGTCGGCGGTATACAGGGCGACATAGTTCTCCATGGCCTCTACAAAGAGCAATTCCTGTAAGTTTACCTTTTCCAGTTTGTTATCGGTTTTAATGAAGAGGTAGTTGCCGGCGTTAGAGATGGTACTGGAAAAGTAATCATAGGCTTTATTGGCGGCCTTTAGGAACCGTTCAAACGAAATAGGTTTTAGCAGGTAATCAAGTACATCCAGTTCATACCCTTTTATGGCATATTGTTCGTAGGCAGTGGTGAAAATGACCTTGGGCGCATTGGGCGTATTCTTCAGGAAATCGATACCGGTTACATAGGGCATTTCTATATCCAGGAAAAGCAGGTCGACTGGTTGTTGCTTTAGTAATGAATTCAGTTGTATGGCATCTTCACAAACGCCGGCCAGTTCCAGAAAATCGATCTTTTCTATATAGCCCTGCAAGCCTTTCCGGGCTAATGGTTCGTCATCGGTAATAATGCATTTTATGGTTGGCGTCATGATAGTTGTAATTGTATTTCTGCAAAAAAGGTGTTATCCTTTTTAGTAGTGGTAAATATATGTTTTCCCGGGTATAATAATTCCAGTCTTCTTTTCAGGTTCTCCAAGCCAATGCCGTTACGGGATTGATCTTTTATCCAGGGAGTTTCTGCGGGTACCGAGTTGGCTACTGCAAACCGCAGGTGATTGGCTTCTTTACTGGCTTCTATGTTGATCTGATAATCACCTCCTACATATTTAAAGGCGTTTTCTACAAGCGGGAGAAACAACAGCGGATACACCTGTTCGCTATTCAGGGAACTATCAAAATGTACCCGCAGTTGTAACTTGTCGGAGCTTCTTACTTTTTGTAATTCTATAAAATTCTCCAGGTAATGTAATTCATGGCTAACCGGTACTGTTTGCTGTTGATCGTACAACTGGTAGCGCAACAGCTCTGAGAATTTTTCTATACTTTTCTTGGCATCCGCAATGTTTTCATCCATTTGAAAATAGATGGTGTTAAGTGCATTGAATAAAAAATGCGGATGATACTGCGCTTTTAAGAACTTGAGTTCTGTTTGTAAATTGTCGTTCTTTATTTTTTCCATTTGCAGCCGCTGCTCGATGTAAGCCCTGATAAAACTGTTGCCGCGTGCAATGGCGTAATGCAACAGTACGTATAAGATCACTACTACATTGGCAATGGCGAAATCGTTCCATTTAACCGGTGATTGTATCAGGTAATGAACAATAAACAAAAGGGGATTGACCGCCACAAAACTTACTACTGAAAGCGTGGCAAACTCTTTTAATACATCGCTGCCTGTTGGCAAACGCTGATGCTGGTTGAACCTATTAACGAAATACAGCACGATCTTATTAAACAGGTAGGCATAGCCAACAACCAGTATGATTTCAATGGCGTTTATCTGCCACTTTCTTTCCCAGAACTTTTCTCCTGTAGTGGTGTCGTTCACTATTCGAATGGTGGTATATACCGCCAACCCAAACACACCCGGGAATACATATTTCCAAAACCATTTCATCTTATAATTATTATTTACGGGGCCAAATGGAACTACATTTCATGGCTTGTAATTTACGCTATTTGAACGGCCGGTTGTAGTATTTCTGCTGATTTCTCCACTGAAGCTTCGCTTGTTACAACAGCTGGCTTCGGTTCTTTCTTTTTCGGTTTCATTCCAAACAATAACCGCGTAACCGCATAGGGTTTTATAAACAAATGATAAATACAGGTCACCAGTGCAAAGGAAATGATAAATGTAAACAGGAATTTACTAAGCACCGAATCGCCTGACTTTATTACATAAAATACCACTATCACAATCACCGTTTGGTGTAAAATGTAAAACGGATATACAGCCTGGTTAATATAATCCTGAATGCGGTGTTTTTTATTCAGGTAACGTTTGCCATACCCAATAGCGGTGAAGATCCAGGCCCAGGCGGTGAACGGGTATAATGCTCTATAAGCATATATAAACCAATCGTGCCAGTTGTGAAAAAAATGATCGGGTTCCAGATTGTTCCAACGGATATAGTAAATGGCAATAATGCTCAGGAATGCCAGCAATAGTGATGTACGGCGGTTTCTTTCCAGGCTATCCATCAACGCGGGGAAGTTGATGCAAACAAACCCGGTGAGTAAAAACGACAACCAGTACAGGTGGCGGCACCAGTCGTGTATGAGGTCGTGCGTTTCTGGGAACATCCGGTTCAAAGTAGTGAAAATAATAATTGCTGGCAGCATCAGCACATAGATCCATTTTTTGTTGGCCATCCTGGTGAAGAACGACAATCGTTGTTTGCCGCTTTCGCTCATGATCCATTTGAACAAAGGCGCGAATAATATGTCATATAAAAACAGGTAAACGATAAACCACAGGTGATGCCAGCTCATATTACCTTTTGGATAAACGCCGGTGGTAAATATACTAGGGTAGAAATCGAAAAAACTCCCTTTATAGCCCTGGGTCAGTCGTTCCATGTAGATCTGCGGTGGTACAATCACCAGCATTCCAAATACCAGCGGAATAAATAACCGCCTGAAGCGAAGTCCGATAAAGGCACCGGTGCTTCTTTTTTGTAACATAAAATAAGTGACGGTGCCTGAAATGAAAAACAACAGCGGCATTCTGAACCGGCCGAGCCAGAAATTCAGCTCCATGAGCAAACTGCTGGTTTGCGGGTTTTTGATATGCCATTCCCATTCAGACACGTACGCCATGGAGGAATGCAGAAAGAAAACTGCCAGAATGGAGGCAATTCGAAGCCAGTCGAGGTAGGCCTGGCGGTTTGAAGCGGTAGAAACTGGTTGCATATGGTTAATTTTCTACAAACCTAGTTTCCGGGGCAGGGAGGATAAAATTACTTTGACGTATGGACGGTTTGGTAGGGTGTGAGGACGAAAAGAAGAAATTAGTTCCCGATTACCAGGTATCCGGAAACCCGAAATTGGGGTCTGAAAATCGTTCTAAAGTAGCCCGCAGCCTGCATTTTAACTAAAGCCTGACTTTCTGTCTATTAGACATTTAATTTATTGTTGCCCGGCAATTTGTTATTATGCTCCTCAACCAATAATTTTGCCGGGTTTTAAAAACTGAATACAGAATGGCAAGAACTATCGCATTTCGCGAAGCGCTCCGCGAAGCTATGAGTGAAGAAATGAGGAGAGACGACCGGGTTTTCCTGATGGGTGAAGAAGTAGCTGAATACAATGGTGCTTATAAAGTAAGCCAGGGTATGCTGGCAGAATTCGGCCCTAAAAGAATTATTGACACGCCTATTGCCGAGCTGGGTTTCACCGGTATTGCGGTAGGTGCTGCTCAAAACGGGTTACGTCCTATCGTTGAATTCATGACCTGGAACTTTGCCGTACTGGCATTGGATCAGATTTTAAACACAGCTTCAAAAATGCTGGCTATGAGCGGCGGCCAAATTGGTTGTCCCATCGTTTTCCGCGGACCAAACGGTTCTGCCGGCCAGTTGGGTGCCCAGCACTCTACCGCTTTTGAAAGCTATTATGCAAATATCCCCGGTATTAAAGTAATTTCTCCTTCTAACCCATACGATGCCAAAGGTTTGATGAAAGCCGCCATCCGCGATGAAGATCCCGTGATGTTCATGGAGAGCGAAGTAATGTATGGCGATAAAGGCGAAGTTCCTGAAGAAGAATACATTATCGAGATCGGTAAAGCCGATGTAAAGAAACAGGGCACCGACGTTACCATCGTTTCTTACAATAAAATGATGAAGGTTGCCCTGGGCGCCGCCGCTGAACTGGAAAAAGAAGGCATTAGTGCTGAAGTGATTGACCTGCGTACGATTCGTCCGCTCGACTGGCACACCATTCTCGAAAGCGTTAAAAAGACCAACCGCCTGGTAATTGTTGAAGAACAATGGCCTATGTGTTCGGTGTCTTCTGAGATTGCTTACCGCATTCAAAAAGAAGCTTTCGATTACCTGGATGCGCCTATCCGCCGCCTCACCGCTGCCGATGCGCCTCTGCACTATGCGGCTAACCTGGTTGAACTTGCTTTACCAACTGTTGACAAAACAGTTCGCCTGGTAAAAGAAGTAATGTATCAGAGAAAATAAAGGCACAAGGGTAGGGACCTCAGGGTCAAGACTACAAGTGGCTAATTGATCTATAGTAAACCGGCAACGGAAAACAGCATTAGTTCTGTTATCTGTTGCCGGTTTCGATTTTATGCGTCTTCCGGGACAACTGCTGAACCCGGAATCTAAAACCGGCGGGGCTTCAAAAATAATTCTCCCAAAGCTTTTAACTGAATATATATTCATTTAAATTTGTGTTGTGAAACCCAGAGACGAGAATAAGATCAATGAAATTTACAAGGCTACCCTCAACCTGGTAAAAGCGAACGGATTGTCGGGTATCACTATGCAAATGGTGGCCAAAGAGGCCGGCATTGCCACCGGTACGCTATATATCTACTTCAAAAACAAGGAGGCGCTGATAAATGCGCTGTTCGATGTGTGCACCAGAAGCTCTGCCAGTACCTTTTTCAGCAATTATGACCCCGAACAGCCATTCAAGATCGGTTTCCATACCATTTGGCTGAATATTGTGCAACGCCGCGTCGCTCATTTCAATGAGAGCATTTTTATTGAGCAATGTTTTCATTCTCCCTTTATTGATGAGGAGTCGAAGAACAGGCTGCGCAAAATGTTTGAACCAATGCTGCAGTTGATCGAACGGGGTAAAACAGAACGTTTAATAAAGAATATGGACACCGTCTGGCTGCTGGCCTTTATGATCGGTTCCATTAACGAAATAGCTAAAAGAACTATTTATTATAATATAAAATTGACCGACGAGATCCTGGAAGCCAACTTCCAGTTATGTTGGGATGGCATTAAAGCCTAAATTTTTTTACCTATTAGATGAATATTTATTCATTTAAGATGGTGGATTATACAGCGCAAGTTGTTGAAGAAAGGGAGGGTGTTGAAAGGGTTAAAGGGTATGAACGACCCCTGGCCTGCAAATTGAAACCGTGTTGAAGCCTGCTTCCAATTCCTTGCGTAATGCCAGCCCTGCGGCATTATTTACCATCCCTGTTAAAAGCCATTTTAGTATGAATAGAACTGATATGAGTAGAGTCTTGCTGCTTTTCTGTTTTCTGGGCTGTTTTATGTTCGCAAACGCCCAGGAAAGCAAGCGGATATCCTTACAGGAAGCAATAGACCTGAGCATTAAGAACAGCAAACAGTTAAAGCTTAGCCAGGCAAAGATCACCGAAGCAGTGGCCGCCACTAAAGAAGCTTCGGAAAGAAGATTGCCCGATGTGGGTGTCAACGGCTCCTATTTACGGGTAAACCACCCCAAACTGAATATAAAAACGGCTGCCGGCCCCGGCGATAGCAACGCCATCTCCCCGGGAAATATTAACCAGGCCATGTTTGTGATGGCCAATGTTTCCCTCCCCCTATTTGCCGGGTTTAAGGTGAAGTATGGCATTGAATCCGCACAATTCCTGGAAAAAGCCGCCCAACTGGATGCAGATAATGATCGCCAGGGAGTGATATTAAATACCATTGCCGCCTATGTTAATCTGTATAAAGCCGGCGCTGCGGTAAAACTGGTGGAGGAAAACCTGGAGCAGTCCCGCCAGCGTGACACCGATTTTATTAACCTGGAACGGAATGGCACCCTGGCCAGAAATGACCTGTTAAAAGCACAGCAGGAAACCTCCAACCTGGAACTCAGTTTACTCGATGCCCAGAATAATCACCAGCTGGCCATTGTGAATATGAACCTCATGCTGGGGCTTTCGGAAAAAATACAGCTGATAACGGATTCTACCAGCTTTGTTCCGCCCGCCGCCGTTAAAACTATTGAAGAATATGAACAGCTGGCTGCATCAAACCGGTATGATCTGAAAGCATTGGACTATCGCCAAAAGGCAGCCCAGTCGGGGGTGAAAATAGCCAGGGGCGACTATTATCCTTCGCTGGCGCTCACCGGTGGTTATGTGGCCGCTGATATACCCAAATTTTTAACTATCACCAATGCGCTGAATGCCGGCATTGGGGTGAAATACAGTCTGTCGTCGCTTTGGAAAACCAATTCAAAAGTAGAACAGGCGAAAGCCAGGGAAGCACAACTGGCGGCCAGCATCGCTATGCTCGATGATGCCATCCGGCTTTCGATAAACCAGGCTTACCTGAATTACCTGTCGGGCGTAAAAAAGATAGAAGTATATAACAAGGCACTTGACCAGGCCACCGAAAATTACCGCATCAACAAAAACAAATATGCCAATAACCTGCTTACGCTGACCGACCTGCTCGATGCCGATGTGGCGCAGTTACAGGCCCGGTTAAACGTAGCATTTGCCCAGGCAGACCTGGTGCTGGCTTATCAAACCTTATTGCAAAAAGCAGGTTTGCTTAATCAATAGTTTTAGAACAAATCCTTTACGAAAAGGGAACAATAATATTATATGGCAACAACTCAACAAACAGGCGCAGAAGCCGCTCCTAAAAAGAAAAACCGGCGTTTTTTAATTGTGTTGATCATCTTAGTGGTGGTGGGTGGTGCATTTGGCTTTAGTAAATACCTGCATGCAAAGCATCATGAAGAAACAGATGAGGCGCAGGTGCAAGCCAACATCAACCCGGTGATCCCAAAAATCTCCGGGTATGTAACCGAAGTAAGAGTAAAAGACAATCAGAAGGTCAAGAAAGGCGATACCTTGTTATTGCTCGACGACCGTGATCTGAAACTGAAACTGGAACAGGCGGAAGCAGCATTGGCCACCGCCCAGAGCAACCTCACTTCTGCCAAAGCTACCTCGGCGGCGGCACAAGCGAATATCGGTACCTCTGCAGCCGCCATTAGAGCCGCTGATGCACAAATTGAAGCGGCCAAAGTAAGCGTTTGGCAGGCTACGCAGGATTACAACCGCTACGCCAATCTTATAAAGGACCATTCCATTACCCTGCAACAATTTGAACAGGCACAGGCCAACAAGGAAAAGGCAGAAAAGCAATTACAGGTATTGATAGAGCAAAAGAACCAGGCTGCCCGTCAAACCAATGCGGTGAGCTCGCAAAGCAGCGCTACTTCTACCCAGATAAATGTGGTTAATTCAACCATTAAACAACGGCAGGTAGACGTAGACGACGCCAAATTGAATTTATCCTACACCGTAGTAACTGCTCCTGCAGATGGCATAACCTCCAAGATAAACGTACAGACGGGTCAATATTTACAGGCCGGACAGGCAACATTCAGCATTATACAGGATAATGACATTTGGGTAGTGGCCAATTTTAAAGAAACGCAGTTCCACGATCTGCGCATTGGTCAAAAAGCGATCATCAATGTAGATGCATTTCCCGGTCATGACTTTGAAGCAACAGTCACTTCCTTTTCACCGGCTACCGGCGCACAGTTTGCCTTGCTGCCACCCGATAACGCCAGCGGCAACTTTGTAAAAGTGGTACAACGGTTACCCGTTAAAATAGAATTCAATAAACAGGATTCCCTGGTGAAACAACTGAAGGCCGGGATGAACGTGAATGTGGATGTGCACCTGGATTAAGTAATAAGAATGAATATGGAACAACAAGGATCGTTGGTAGAATATGGCTCAAGAAGGGTAATCATCACCATTACGGCCGTGTTTTGCGCATTGCTCGAAATAATTGATACTACCATTGTAAACGTGGCGCTCAACACAATGCGTGGCAGCCTGGGTGCTACGCTCAATGAAATAAGCTGGGTAATTACCGCCTATTCCATTGCCAATGTAATTATAGTACCCATGACCAGCTGGCTGTCGCAACAGTTTGGCCGGCGAAATTATTTTGCAGCCTCGGTTATTAT
Organism: Niastella sp.; assembly: GCF_045805085.1. Lineage (NCBI taxonomy): Bacteria > Pseudomonadati > Bacteroidota > Chitinophagia > Chitinophagales > Chitinophagaceae > Niastella > Niastella sp. The sequence goes on along the minus strand of NZ_JBJMLX010000441.1, from coordinate 21,794 downwards.
TTTCACCGTCGCCTCTTTTTTATGTGGTAACTCCACCAGCCTGGTTGAACTGATCGTATTCCGCTTTATCCAGGGATTGGGTGGGGGCGCCCTGCTGGTTACTTCACAAACTATTATTACCGAAAGTTACCCGCCAGAAAAAAGGGCCATGGCGCAGGCCATTTATGTACTGGGGGTAATTGTTGGTCCAACGCTGGGGCCGCCATTGGGCGGTTATATTGTAGATCACTTTTCCTGGCCTTATATTTTTTACATCAATATCCCCGTAGGTATTATTGCCGCCTTACTCACGCTGCAATACGTACGAAGCCCGAAATACGCGGAGAAGCGCCCTATTAGCCAGGTTGACTGGCTGGGTATATTTTTATTGACCGTTTCAGTAGGCGCACTGCAATATATCCTGGAAAAAGGCCAGGAAGACGACTGGTTCAACAGCAACCTGATCATCGTGCTGACAGTAGTAGCTATATTGGGTGTTTATTGTTTTATCTGGCGACAGTTGGTATACAAATACCCCATTGTTGAACTGAAGGTATTACGCAATAGCAACCTGCGGATGGGTGTTATCCTGTCGTTTATCCAGGGGTTCGGTCTGTTCGGCTCCACATTTATCATTCCACTGTATACCCAAACCATCCTGGGTTGGGATGCCACCCAATCCGGTTTGTTGATGATCCCCAGTACGCTGATGGTGGCTTTTATGATGCCTATTGTTGGGCAAATGATCCAACGGGGTGTATCGCAGAAATATATGATCGCCATGGGGATGATCGTATTTTTCATTTACAGTTTATTCACCTATAAAGTAATTACCCCGCAAACAAGCGGCGATGATTTCTTCTGGCCCCTAATGATACGTGGGGTAGGGTTGGGATTGTTGTCTGTGCCGATTTCCACCATGGCATTATCAACTTTAAAAGGCGCTGAGATAGGGCAGGGCGCTGCTTTCTCCGGTATGATGCGACAATTAGGTGGCTCGTTTGGCGTAGCGCTTATTTCAACCTATTTAACAAGGGATATAGTTGGCCACCGCGATAACCTGATCCGGAGTCTTGATATATACAACCCCGCAGTACAGGCGCGCGTACATGGTATTGCCGCTGGGATGCAGGCAAAAGGCATGGCGCCCAATACAGCCACCAAAAGCGCGTATCAATTGCTTGAAGGCTCCGTCACCGTTCAGGCAACCATACTTTCTTACATGGATATTTTCTTATACATCGGTTGTATGTTCCTTATTTGTGTACCCGTTGTATTAATATTTATTAAGCGTTCAAAAACCAAAGTGAGCCTGGCAGATGCCGCCCACTAATAATGAGGAGCTTGTTATGTCTACAGTACTGGTAGTTACCAATTTTTCCGATGCCTCGCGTAATGCACTTGCCTATACCTGTTCCCTGTTACAGCATACCCAGGCCCGGCTGGTGTTAATGAATATCTATGCTTTCCCGGGAGCCATGACAGGCGATGCCATTGCGTTAGCTGCTATGGGTGAGATCATAGAACATGATACCGCCCTGCTGGAACAGGAATACCAGTGGGTACAAACCAATTACCCTTCCCTACCTGTAGATACAGAAATGGTGACTGGTATTTTTCAGGAAGAACTGCAACGGAAGGTGATTGAATCGAATGCCGTGCTGGTAGTGATGGGTCCTAGTGGCAATTATACCAACCTGCTTTCCTGGGACGCCAACATCATCAATTCCTTTATCGATCTGCCGGTGCCCATGCTGGTGATCCCGTCAACAGTACAGTATCGCCCCATTAATAAAATAGCTTTTGCGTGTAACTATTATAGAAAGAATTTGCACGTGCCGGTATCGGTGATCCATAAACTGGTGCGTTTTACCGGTGCAAGGCTGTATGTGATAAATGTAGTGGCGCCGCAGGAGTTGGTAACGGATGAAGCATTGCACAACAAACACATTTTGCAGCAAAGCCTGGCCGATTTAAACCCGGTTTACTTTGAACCGGAGTTTCACAACGTCATTTCTGCAATAGACAACTTTACTTCGGAAGAAAACATCGATATGCTGCTGGTGATACCTACACGCCATGGCATCTGGCATAATATCTTTCAGAAGTCGCATACAAAAGGACTTGTTTACCTCAACCATATCCCATTGTTATCGGTACGGCAGCAGGAGGAGTTTATTTAGCTTACAGCCACAAAAAAAGCCAGACTTTCGTCCAGCTTAATGCTTGCTTTGGATATTAATACAAAGTTCTACTGAAATATTTTAGTGAAGGAGGAAAGAGCATAAGGTCAGCAGGCCAAACATGCCTCCCAATATTAAACCTCCTAACAATGCTAACCTGGTAATTACTTTAGCTAACGACGGAGCGTATTGAACATCTACTGCGGATGCCTTCATAAGTACGGATTTTGGTTAAGAATTTTTTTCTAAAGGATATGTGGCTACAAAATAATATGTATTGTTAAAGTTTGCAAGGTAGTTTTACTAAGGAATACCCTTGCAATAAGTAAGGGATTTACCATCGCCGTAACTGGGCGGTAGTGAACAGGTATTCTGGCGTGTAAATGAAAGAGTTAGCTGTTTTCACTTCGTACCAGGGACTCAAATCGCCATCCATCGGATCTTTCAGGATGTGGATATTTTGCGCCGGCATATAACTCTGCGCCAGCAAATAAATGGTTTTTCCACTGCTGTTTACTGCTATATCCATTACCATCTCGGCATGTCCCGGCGACCCTCCCTTTATCAACACATCGCCTGGTTGTATTGCATTGAAATTATTGACCCGGTGTAATTGTTTTTCAAGCGAAGCCGTTCCGCACATCCCATATACCTGTTCTAAGTAACGTTCAAAATGGGTGCTGTCTACCCGGCCCGGACACGTATATTTTTTTCCGCTATTGTCGGTAAAGGAGATCTCGTTATACCTTTTCTGATCATACAGGTATTGCGCCCGGAGCCGCATGACAGCATCGGCGCATTGTTGCAGGTCTTTATCGCCAACAGGTATATCCAATACGGCATACTGCGCCTCCTGGTTTTTCTTGAGTTTCCCGTTGTACAAATAAACCCTGGTATCTTTTTTAATAGGTAATTTACGCAACCAGGCGGCAAATGAAATAGCTGGGTAATTAATTCGTTTAAAACCTGCCGGCAATGGAATATCGTTCACCATAGCTGGCATTGTATTAATCATTTGTGTAGTATGTAGGGGGATATTTGATTTTGCGGTTTTTTCTATGCAGGCAATGGGGAAAAACGGCAGGATAATTGTCATGAGGATGTTCCGTTTCATATTGTTACATTTGAAGACTTTTGATGAAAAAAATTGATTTTTCCATAGCTAAAGATTGTTAAAGCAACTATGTCAAACATTTTAATTATCGACGACGAAAAAGCTATCCGTAAAACCCTCAGCGAGATTCTTTCTTACGAAGGTTATAAGATCGAAGAAGCCGGCGATGGGGAAGAAGGGTTGAAAAAATTTAAAGAGAAGGCGTATGATGTGGTGCTGTGTGATATAAAAATGCCCAAGCTGGATGGGATTGAATTCCTGGACAAAGCCCGGGAAGCCAATCCCGATGTACCGGTGATCATGATCAGCGGCCACGGTACTATTGAAACAGCCGTAGAAGCGGTTAAAAAAGGCGCTTATGATTATATTTCCAAACCACCCGATCTCAACCGCCTGTTGATAACCATTCGCAATGCCATGGATAAAAACAACCTGGTTACCGAAACCAAGGTGTTAAAACGTAAGGTGAGCAAGGTGGAAGAAATGATCGGTGAGTCGGCGCCCATTATAAAGATCAAGGAAACCATCGATAAAGTAGCGCCCACTGATGCGCGTATCCTGGTAACTGGTGAAAATGGGGTAGGTAAAGAACTGGTGGCCCGCTGGGTGCACGAAAAAAGCAATCGCGCTACCGGTCCGTTGGTGGAAGTGAACTGCGCGGCCATTCCCAGTGAACTGATAGAAAGCGAACTGTTCGGCCATGAAAAAGGTTCGTTTACTTCTGCCGTAAAACAACGCATCGGTAAGTTTGAGCAGGCCACTGGTGGTACGTTGTTCCTCGATGAAATTGGTGATATGAGCCTCTCTGCGCAAGCCAAAGTATTGCGCGCCCTGCAGGAAGGAAAGATCACCCGCGTAGGGGGCGATAAAGACATCAGTGTGGATGTTCGCGTAATTGCGGCTACCAACAAAGACCTGTTAAAAGAAGTGGATGATAAGAATTTCCGCCTCGACTTATACCATCGCCTGAGTGTGATCATTATTCACGTGCCATCCCTGAACGATCGCCGCGAAGACATTCCTTTGCTGGTTGATAAGTTCCTGGCCGATATCTGTGCTGATTATGGTATTCCCAAGAAAGGCATTGACAAAGACGCACTGGATGCGCTGAAACAACATAACTGGACGGGTAACATTCGCGAATTGCGTAACGTAGTAGAACGGTTGATCATCTTATCGGGTAAAACCATTATCCCCGATGATGTACATGCGTATGTAGTTCCTAAAAGATAATTGGTGAATGGTCAATGGTGAATGGTCAATAGCTCGCGATTGAGCAAACTTCGAATTAATAGTAAGTTTAAAATTGCGGGAGCCCATTCACCATTGACGATTGACCATTCAAGATTGACGTAGTTCCTTCTTTAAGAAAGGCCCGCTTTTCCTCTACAGTCTTCAACAACCGCACATTCTTCAGATCGCAACTACACTGGCAGGCATCCAGGCCTGAAAAAACAATTTCTTTATCGGGGAACATGTTTGAGAACGATTTGAGGTACTCGTGCATGTCGCATTTATTCAGGTTGGGAATAACAAGGAAATACAATTGTGTTACCGGCTGCAGCGAACAGATGGTTTCTAACATGGTCAACGGCACATTCTTCCCCATATACAAGGTAGGCACGCCTTCTTTCTTCAGCATGTAATGCATAAACAGCAATGGCAGCTCTATACATTCGCCTCCCGGCATATCGTGGTGCTCGCCGGCAGGGGTGAACAACAATACGCGCCGGCCGCCATGGTAGGGTGGTTTTTCCAGCCCATCAATGGCTACCATCGTCTTTTTAATGATGAGGGAACGCGCAAAATGCGCATGCGCCTGCATTATCTGGCCGGTGAGCCACAACACCCCGATCTTTTTCTGAAAGGGGAACAGCACATTGATCATGCTTTTTTCAAAGCCGGCATGGAGGATCAGGTTATGCAATATTTTATCGAACCGGGGTTGATCCAGGTCGATGGAGGCTTCTGTTAATTGATTGATAAAAATTTCGTAGTTATCTGTATCGGGCTTTGCATCCAACGCCAGTTTGGCCATTTCTTCGGGCGAACAGCAGGCAATTTGGGAAATTTTATGTCCCTGGTTATACAGGTACGCAATACGTAACAGGTGTTTAAGGTCCTCACAATCATAGAAACGATGCTTGCTTTCCCTGCGTTTGGGGCAGAAAAGGTTGTAGCGTTGTTCCCAGATACGCAAGGTGTGCGCTTTGATGCCTGTTAAGTTTTCAATATCCCGGATGGAAAAGAGATTCATATTAATGTAACAAAAGGTAAGATATTACAACTAATGCAACTGATGAAATACTGATCGTCATAAATAGCGCCCATACGTACAAGGATAAACACTTTTTTTGGCAAATAGTTCGTTATTGGCCTGTTTCTGTGAGAATTAATATGGTATTTTTGCCCGGATTTTTTAATAAATTGCCCCATAATGAGTGTACACGACCTGTTCGTAATAGTATTAATATCCTTACTTATCGTAGAATTGCCAGCCTTTGGGTTAGCAAAATTGTTCGAAAAAGCTGGAATTGAGTCCTGGAAAGCCTGGGTGCCCTTTTACAATATCTGGGAGATCATGAAAAAGACCAGTTTGAAAAGGCACTGGTTCTACTGGCAGTTTATTCCTGTAGCTGGCTGGTTTATAAGTATTTGGTTACTGGTTGAATTTGTAAAACTGTTCGGCCGGTTCAGTTTCTTCGATCATCTGGGGGCCGCTTTGTTGTCGGTTGTATATTTCCCCTATATCGGTTACGACAAAAAGGTGAAATTCCTGGGCACCGATGCTGTAAAGAACCATAAAAAGACTGTTGTACGGGAATGGATCGATGCAGGCGTGTTTGCCGTGGTGGCTGCTACCCTCATCCGCGTATTTGTGTTTGAAGCCTATACCATCCCCACCGGTTCAATGGAAAAGACCCTGCTGGTAAACGACTTCCTGTTCGTTAGCAAGCTTAGCTATGGTCCGCGTATTCCCAATACGCCGCTGGCCATACCATTTGTTCACCACACCATGCCCATTACCAACTCGAAATCATATACCGAGATCATTCATTTGCCTTATACCCGCTGGTTCGCCAGTCCGGTTAAGCGCAATGATGTAGTGGTTTTTAACTTTCCTGCAGGGGATACCCTGACCAAGGAACTGGATTCCCAGGATCCTTACTACGACATTCTGCAAACCGAAGAAATGCGGCAATACCAGCAGTTAAAAGGGCAAATTGCCAACGAAGCGGAACTGCAGGCAGTGAGCAAACAAAAAGCGCGGGAAATAGTGTGGAGTGATTATACCATCATGACCCGCCCGGTTGATAAACGCGAGAATTACATTAAACGCTGCGTGGCCATCGCTGGTGATACCATTCAGATCGTAGACGGCCTGTTGTATGTGAACGGCAAGAAGGCTTACGTTTCACCCACCTCGGCTACCGATTACATGGTTACCACCGCCAACAACAAGATCCTGAACGATGATGAATTGCGGGATGCCGGTATCCGGTTAAATACCGATGAAAGAAATCCTGATTTCATTCCATACGGCGCTAATAGTTACATGATTAACCTGACCGAGTCGGAAGCGGAGATCCTGAAAAAGTTCCCCGGGGTAACTGTAACCCGTAAGCTGGAAAATGTAGGCGACCCCCGCATCTTCCCACGCGATACCGCACTGGTGCTGTGGAGTGTGGATGAGTTCGGTCCCCTGTGGATCCCTAAAAAAGGGGTTACCATTCAGCTGAATGCAAAAAATATTGCGTGCTATAAACGCGCCATCCGGGTGTATGAAAACAATACCTGGGAAGAACGCGATGGTAAGATCTTTATCAACGGGCAGGAAACTACTACCTATACCTTTAAAATGAACTACTACTGGATGATGGGCGACAACCGCCACCGTTCGCAGGACAGCCGCTTTTGGGGCTTTGTTCCTGAAGACCACGTAGTAGGTGAAGCCTGGTTGATCTGGATGAGCTGGGATAAAGGTATCCGGTGGAACCGGATGTTCAGATCAATACATTAAAAGACATAATTTTAGTATCTTTAGTAATCCTTCCCCGTTGCGGGAAGGATTTTTTGTCTGGTAAATTCAGGATTATGAAAAAAGATGAATTTAAGTTTTCATTTGATGTGTATGATTCTATAGAGGAGTTAACGGAAGAAGATGCGTGGTTGCTCAATGAAGCAAGAGAAGTAACAGAGCACGCATATGCACCCTATTCTCATTTTCAGGTGGGGGCGGTAGCCAAGCTGGCCAATGGAGAAATTGTAGCAGGCAGCAACCAGGAGAATGCCTCGTTCCCGGTGGGTTTGTGTGCCGAGCGGGTATTGCTGGCCTCCGCCTCGTCCCTGTATCCCAAAGTGGCTATTGAATCGATGGCCATCAGCTATCAAACCGGGAATGGCGATAGCGATCATCCCATTTCACCCTGTGGTATTTGCCGGCAATCATTGCAGGAATTTGAATCCCGGGTGAACCATCCCATCCGGCTCATACTTGGTGGTATGGAAGGAAAAGTATATGTGATCCCCAAGGCCAGTATTTTATTGCCATTGGCTTTTACGAGTGAACAATTGAAAGGGGAATGGTAATTAAGTAACACATGACTGAGCAGCATTTAAACGTCCTGAAACAATTAACCAGCCATTTCGGCGCCACGCCTACTTTGTTGTGGGATCCCAATGAAGAAGACCCACAGGTTGGCTGTGCTTATTTTCCGGCAGAAAAAACAGGCCGTCCCTGGGGAACCCTGTGCTCTTTTGGAATGAGCCTTACGCCCATGGAGCTCGATGACCACGCAGAAGATACCGATACCAAACGCGCAGAGATCATTGCTTACGTTAATGAAGCCGAAACTGAGCTGGATGATATCGCCAATTGGGTGCGCTGGGCGGGCGCCTTTCCATTTTTGCAGGAACCGCAATCCTTTCTGGGTTGGGGACATACCATTCATATGGACCATGTGTTCGACAATTCTGAGTTAACTACGCTGCTTACATTATCCTCCATAGTAACTGCCGATAATGAACCCGCCTTTCAGGTAGAAGGCGATGATGTTGGTTTTATCTGGCTTACTTTTCTTACCGATGCAGAATATGCTTTGAAGAAAGAAAAAGGCGTGAATGCCATCCTCGATCTTTTTGGCGAACACGAACACCCGGTTACGCTTGATCGTACCCGTAAAAGTTACGTGTAAACTACTCCTTAGATCTCCAGTTCCAGATCAGCCGCGGCATAACCGGTACAGGTAAGCACCAGACCGGCCTGTAAGTCTTTATCGGTAAGCACTTCATTGTTGCTCATAGTTACCGATCCTTTACGGCAATGCACCGCACAGGTAGCGCAGCGACCCGTATTGCAACTATAGGGCAGGGCGATGCCTTGTTTTTGAGCAGCCTGTAAAATGGTATCGGGCCAGGCGGAGGTGAAATGATGCGTTTGATGCGCGTAATGCAACACTACGTTGAATGCGGTGGAAGGCATGGTAAAGGCGGGTTTGCGAATGGGTTCTATCACAAAATGTTCCTTGCGCAACTGATCTTCAGCAAAACCAAGTACCCGTAACGTGAACTGCACCATGCGCATAAATGGTTCGGGACCGCAGGTGTAGAATAAAGAAGACTTGTCCGCCGAAGCCTCGGCGTAGGCAGCAGAAACCGTTACTATTTTTTCCAACAACCAATTATTAAGCCTTGCGGGTTTGGTGTCGGCATCAATGGGATTGCTCAGCAGATCGATACGCGTAAACCGTTGTGGATACTGCATGGCCAGTTGCTGCAGCAGTTGCTGATAAATGATATTCCGCTCATCGTGGTTTTGATACAACAGCGTGATATGACTCTCCGGCTCCTGAAAAAGTACTTTCTTTATCAGGGCCAGCATAGGTACTATACCACTGCCGGCGGCAATAAACCAGAGCGGCCGTTTTTGCGCAGGATCAGTTTCAATAATAAACCTGCCTGCCGGCGGCAAACTGTTTACAAGCGTGCCTGGCTGCCAGGTGCGCAATATATGGCGCGAGACCTCACCATTCTCTTTCTTTTTTACTGTTATGGCTATGTGCTTATCGATGCCCTGCGTGGTGCAGATAGAGTAGGAGCGGCGGATCTGATGCCCCCAATGACTAAACAAAAAAGTCAGGGATTGGCCGGCATCCCAGGTAACCGGTTTTCCATTCGCTTCTTCCAGAACATACGTTTTTGCATCAGGCGTTTCGGGGATCACCTGAATCACTTTCCACTGCAATATTTCCATTAGTTACAGGTTGTTGAGATTGACCACTATGCGGCCCATGATTTTCCCCTGCAAAATACTATCGATATAGGTAGCATTCAACTCATCCAGTGTAACTTCTTTAGCAATGACAGATAATTTATCTTTTATGTTCCACTCGGTATTCAGCTTTTCCCAAATGGTGAGGCGAACGGCCATGGGGGTTTCGGCTGAACCGATACCCAGCAAATTAATCCCGTTCAAAATGAACGGATACACGGTAGCATCGAGTTTGGGCGATGAAACCAGTCCGGTGCTTACCACACAGCCCTCCGGTTGGCAGGCCTTTAATAAAGTGACCAGGGTATCGCCGCCAACGGTATCGATGGCGCCCGCCCATTTGGGTTTTAAGAGTGCTTTATTGGCAAAATCAGTTACAAACGATCTATCCTCTACCCGGGCTGCACCCAGGTGTTGTAAATATTCAAGCGCGTTTGATTTGCCACTTACGGCAATCACTTCGTACCCCGCTTTTGATAAAATAGAAACCCCCATACTGCCTACGCCACCGGTTGACCCCGTTACCACAATAGGCCCCATAGCAGGGGTCATTTTCATCAATTCCATTTTATACAAAGCACAGGCGGCGGTAAAACCAGCCGTGCCAATGATCATACATTCTTTTAATGAAAGATTCTGCGGTTTTTTAACAACCCAGCTCGCCGGCACCCTAATAAACTGGCCGTACCCGCCACAGGTGTTCATGCCCAGGTCGTTGCCGGTAACCACTACTTCATCGCCTACCGCAAATTGTTCGTTGCGGCTGATCTCTACAGTTCCGGCCGCATCGATACCGGGAGTATGCGGATATTTTCTGGTAATGCCTTTATTACCCGTTGCCGAAAGCGCATCTTTATAATTCAGGGAAGAATAATGAACCTTGATCACCAGTTCACCCGCCGGCAGATCATCAATTAACCGGTCAACGATCGTCCGCTCAAAAGTTCCTTTGTCGGTTTCTGTTACCCAAAGCGCTTTAAATGGCATATACTATAATCGTTCTTTATAAAGTGAATAATTTTCATCGTCAAAACATACAAAAAGTATTTCCTTCAGCCTTTTATCGGTAGCTATAAACTGTTGAACTGTGATAATGGCAATATCGGCTGCTTCCGGTTTGGGAAAACGGTAAATGCCGGTACTGATATTCGGAAAGGCAATGGTTGTTACCCCATTTTCAGCCGCGAGCTGTAAGGAGTGGCGGTAACAATTGGCCAGCAGGTTGGGTTCCCCGTTATGACCGCCATTCCACACGGGGCCCACTGTGTGAATTACATATTTAGCCGGTAACCGGCCTGCCGTTGTGATAACAGCTTCACCCACTTCACAGCCACCCTGTTTGGCCCGTATTTTCTGGCATTCCTCCAGTATGGCTGGTCCGCCGGCACGGTGAATGGCGCCATCCACGCCACCCCCACCCAATAGGGATGTATTGGCCGCGTTCACGATTGCATCGACTTCTACCTTCGTTATATCTCCTTGTATAAGCCTGATCATAAAATATCGTATTGCAAAAACAGCACCGTGGTACCCCATCCCCATAATCCCTATATTCCATAAATCCCAGTCAAAACAAGGTCTGAACCCCATGGGCTATTTTATTCTCGTGCTGTAATAACCATTTTTTGCGGGGTAATCCGCCTGCATAGCCCACCAGCGTATTGTTGGAACCGATAACCCGGTGGCAGGGCACAATAATAGCCACATTGTTTTTGCCATTGGCAGCGGCTGCAGCCCTGATCACTTTGGGATCGCCCAGGCGGTGCGACAGCTCCAGGTAGCTGATGGTTCTTCCATAAGGGATGTTCATCAGTTCGGTCCACACCTTTTTTTGAAAAGGCGTGCCTTCCTGCGAGATGGGCAATTCAAAAAAGCGGCGTTGGCCATGAAAATATTCAATCAATTGTTCAACCGCCTGGATGGCCATAGGCGGCAGGTCCTTGTCATCGGTAGCAGGGGATATTTTTTCGGGTTCATCAATAAATAATACTTCGCTTATGAAATGTTCCGTGCCTGCTATCTGCAGCAAGCCAACGGGCGACTGGTAATATGTAATGAATGAACTTATATGAACAATTTATTAAATGATCAACCAATTTTCCATCCGTTTTCAACGGGGCGATCGGGTGTTAGTAAAACTACCTCTTTTTTATCAGTGTAAACGCCCAGCACCAGGCATTCGCTGAAAAAATTAGCAATCTGCTTGGGTGGAAAGTTCATAACGGCAATCACCTGTTTGCCAACCAACGCTTCTTTTTCGTATAAATGCGTTACCTGGGCCGATGATCTTTTAATACCCAGCTCACCAAAATCGATGGTAATTTGATAAGCCGGATTTTTAGCTTTTGGAAAATCATTAACTTCCATGATTGTTCCGGCCCGGATCTCTATTTTTGCGAAGTCATCCCAGGAGATAGTACTCATAGCTCTTAATTTTTTCAAAAATAAATCACAATTACATGAAACGTACAGCTACTGCCGTTTGGAACGGCTCAGGAAAAGAAGGATCTGGAAATTTAACTACGCAAAGCACTACATTAAACAAAACGCAGTATTCGTACAAATCAAGATTTGAGGAAGGGGTAGGGACCAATCCCGAAGAGTTGATCGCAGCTGCGCATTCAGGTTGTTTCGCCATGAAATTGAGTTTCGTATTAGGCGGCGCCGGTTTCACTGCCGATTCTCTGGAAGTAACTTCTACCGTTGCCCTGGAAGACGGAGCCATCACCAGCTCTCACCTGGTATTGAAAGCCAGCATTCCTGGCATCAGTGCAGAAAAGTTCAAAGAATGTGCTGATGATGCAAAGGCTAATTGCCCTGTGAGCAAAGTATTGAATTGCGCCATCACATTAGATGCTTCTTTAGTTTAATATCATGAATGGTCAATGGTGAATGGCGAATGGTGAATGGACTCCCGCAATTTTGAACTTACTATTAATTCGAAATTTTCTCAATCGCGAGCTTATTGACCATTCACCATTCACCATTGACGTTTTTCGAACGATAAACCTTTTCTGCTATATGAATGCCCTCAAAAAAGTTAGCAGCCGGCGTAATTTTATAAGAAATACTTCCTTAGCTGCCGGTAGTTTCTTCATTGTACCACGCCATGTATTGGGTCGTGGTTTTATTGCTCCCAGCGACAAACTCAATATTGCCGGCATTGGCGCCGGTGGTAAAGCCGAAGTGAACTTACCTTTTGCCTGGAATAATGGCGCAGAGAACATCGTAGCCCTTTGCGATGTAGACGACCGCATGGCAGTTAACGCCCGCAAAAGATGGCCCAATGCGCCGTATTACCGCGATTTCCGGGAGATGCTGGAGAAAGAGAATAAGAACATAGACGCGGTGATTGTTACCACGCCCGATCATATGCACGCTGTACAGGCTATGGCCGCCATGCAGCTGGGCAAACACGTATATGTAGAAAAACCGTTGACCCACGATATTTACGAAGCCCGCACGCTTACAAAGGCGGCCCAGCAATACAAAGTAGTTACCCAAATGGGCAACCAGGGCAGCAGTGGCGACGATACCCGCAACGTAGAGACCTGGATCCAGGCGGGCGTAATTGGCGATGTGCACACCGTACACGTTTGGACGAACCGCCCCGTATGGCCGCAGGGCATCCCTACACCCACAGGCACCTTCGAGGTTCCCAAAGAAGTAGATTGGGACCTTTGGCTGGGCACGGCGCCGCACCGGGATTTTAATCCGGCTTATTTACCGGCCACCTGGCGCGGCTGGGTCGATTTTGGCTCCGGCTCCCTCGGCGATATGGGCTGTCACTTTATCGATGTGCCATTCCGGGCGCTGAAATTGGGCTACCCCGTATCGGTAGAATGCAGTGTAGGCTCCGTGTACACCGGCTTTTTTAAAGAAGTGTTTTATACAGATAGTTATCCGCCTTCCTCCAAAATACACATCCAGTTCCCGCAAAGAGGCAGTCTGCCCCCGGTTGAAATGATCTGGTACGATGGCGGTATTAAGCCCGGCCGCCCGGCTGAATTATTACCAGATGAACCATTTGCCGAATGGGATGGGGGTATCCTGTTTGAAGGAACAAAGGGTAAACTAATGGCCGGTTTGTTTGGCCGCAATGCCACCTTGTTACCTACCGCAAAGATGAAAGAGGCCAAACTGCCTAAATCAAAATTCCCCTTTGTTGAAAGAGGCTCTGAAGGCCACCAGACGCAATGGGTACAAGCCTGCAAAAAAGGGTATGGCACTTACACCAGTTCCTCCTTCGATGTTGCCGGTCCATTAACGGAAACCGTCATCATGGGCAACCTGGCTATCAGAAGTTATAATATCAAAGATGGTAACAATTTCCCCGGTCGTAAAAAGCTGCTGTGGGATGGGGCTAATATGCGGATCACGAATTTTGAGGCGGCTAACGCATTTGTGAAGCGGGAGTATAGAAATGGGTTTAAGTTATAAGTTCAAAGTTTGTTAGTTTATTAGTTTGTTAGTTCTGGGTATATAGAAACTATCCGCTACTGTATAATTTCACCCCATTTCTATATAGAAAACAGGCTCCACTATATATTTTTGCCCCATTTCTATATAGAAACCATAGGCTACTATATATTATTGCCTCATTTCTATATAGAAACTATACCCCACCGTATATTTTCACCCTATTTTTGTACAGAAATGATACGCTACCGTATAATTTCACCCCATTAATATATAGAAACCATGGGCTACTATATATTATGATACCATTTCTATATAGAAACGATACTCCACTATTTATTTTCACCCCATTTCTATATATAAACGATACCAAATTATACAAAAACATAGTGTTTCTATATAGAAAAAAGTTGCTCTGGATTGAAGATCAACCTCTATCAACCATATCAACTTTATCAACCGCCCCTGGACAGCAAAGTGCTGAAAGTTTTTAGCTGCTACTTGAGAAAGTGTATAATCAATTTGCATAAAGTTAATTTATAAACCATCCTATTTGCAGCAATTTGCAAGGCCGTTTATTACACTCAATGGCAATGAGTATATCAATAAAAAAGTAGTGCTGGACTTGCAACACTTTTCAACGCCTGTTCGTCTTCCCTTTATGTAATATTAATTTGCTAAATCGGTTTAAATCTATACATTCAGCATCTAAAACACAATGCTTATCAGTATGAAGAAGAACAAAAAAACTAACCAGTCGTCACGGCGGGACTTCCTGAAAAACACTTCTCTGGCTGCGGCCGGATTCTTCATTGTTCCGCGGCATGTACTGGGCAAAGGATACGTTGCGCCCAGTGATAAATTAAATATTGCCGGTATTGGTGCTGGTGGAAAAGGCGCCAGCGATCTGGCCGAATTTGCCAAAAGTCCCAAAGTAAATATTGTGGCGTTGGTGGATGTTGACGATCGCCAGGCGGTGAAATCACGCCAAAATTTTCCCAATGCGAAATACTACAAGGATTTTCGCGAAATGCTCGATAAAGAGAAGAATAACATCGACGCCTGTTCTGTTTCAACCCCTGATAACTGCCATGCTGTAGCAGCCTTATCGGCTATGCAGCTGGGTAAGCATGTGTACGTTCAAAAACCATTGACCCACGATATTTATGAAGCCCGCATTCTTACCGAAGCGGCTAAACGCTATAAAGTAGTGACCCAAATAGGCAACCAGGGTGGCTCAGGCGATGGCGTTCGTAAAATGAAAGAAATGGTGGATGCCGGCCTGGTAGGTGAAGTGCACACTGTGCATTGCTGGACGAACCGTCCCGTTTGGCCACAAGGCATTCCTACGCCAACCGGTAATTTTGATATTCCCAAAGAGCTTGACTGGGACCTGTGGCTCGGACCTGCAAAAAAGATTGATTATAACCCGGCTTATCTGCCTTTTAACTGGCGTGGCTGGTGGGCTTTTGGTACCGGCGCCCTGGGCGATATGGCCTGTCATATCATGGACCCCGTGTTCCGTATTCTGCCTATCGATTATCCTTCTTCAGTAGAGTGCAGCGTGGCTACCATTTATAAAGAAATGTGGAATGATAGCATGAACCCCGATGGCTGTCCGCCTTCCTCTATCATGCACCTGACCTATCCTAAAAAGAATGGAAAAGGAAATATTAAAGTGTCCTGGCACGATGGTGGTTTAACTCCTGAGCGTCCAGATGAACTGTTGCCTGAAGAACCAATGGGTAACTGGGATGGTGGTGTTATTATGGAAGGCACCAAAGGAAAGATCATGTGCGATTGTTATGGCGCCAATCCACGTTTACTGCCTACACACCTGATGCAGGAAAAGAAAATGCCTGCTGAAAGGATCAAGCGGGTTCCTGAAGGCCACTATATTCAATGGGTAAACGCATGTATCGATGGATATGGCAAAGGCGAAACCAGTTCTCCATTTGATTATGCGGGTCCGTTTACAGAAAGTATTCTGATGGGTAACCTGGCCATCCGCAGCTTTATGATGAAAGACGCGGGTGCAAAAGGCGACAACAAATATCCCGGCAGAAAACGCCTGTTATGGGATGCAAAAAATATGAAGATCACCAACTTCGATGAAGCCAACCAGTTTGTGAAGAGAGAGTACAGAGAGGGCTGGAAGTTAGTTTTATAAGTTGAAAGTTGAAAGTTCAAAGTTTAAAGTAATTAGCAGTAACTAAAAACTTTAAACTTTGAACTTAAAACTGAAAAACTATTATTCGTTTTCGGTATCAGTAGTATCTGTAATGTCAGGTTTCTCCTCTATAGTAATCAACTCCGCCAGCATCAACAATTCTTTTTGCTTATAGCTGTTCTTTTCATCAGTAAAACATTTGCTGAACTCTTCCATCAGGAACTGGATCACCCGTTTATTGGAAAGCTGTTTGAAGTAGGTGGCAGCCGGCGCCACGTTTATGCGCTTGAAATAATTCTCTACATCTTTATGCGTGAATACCTGTCCGCTCATGGGATCAATAAAGAACTCTGTTTTATACAGTGGGTTCTCCACGTGACGGGTAAAGTCGTAATCTGTTTTAAAATAACCTAACACAAACTGGTGCGGTATATTGATGGCACGAACCGGCACATCGAGCAATTCGCACAATATGAGGTACAGGATGCCGTTGGCAATGGTATTGCCGCGTTTTGCTTCCAGTTGTTTATTGATCAGGAACTCTTCGGGATTCTGGTAGCCGATCTCTGCGCCACGTAAATTGAAATAATTATACAAAATGCTGGTCACCACATTTACCTGCTCCAGCGGAGTGAGGTAGCTGTTGAGTTCGAGCCAGATGTTGCGACGTAGTTTTTCAACTTCCTGGTAAACTTGTGCGGTAGCCAGGTCGGGGTATTGAAAGCGGGCAACAATGAGTACCCCGGTGAGAAGGTCCTGGTGAGAATTGTTATTCCATTGTGTCAGTTCTTCCGTGAGATCGCGGTAATGCAGCCGGTGTATCAACATTTCAATACGCTCCTGCACTTCTTCACTTACTGTGTTCTCCCATAGGTTTTCGAGATTGGGGATGATCCCTTTCCCGTAATCGATTATGCGCGTTGATACCAAATTGAAGACTTCTTCATCCGGATCATCAATCAAATGGAACAGTGCCGATATTTCTTTGTTTTCTTCCATCTTTTTGTAATTCTGATTCGGCAATTTTATATAGCCCTAAGCCTCATAAATAATTGAAAATAAATCACAATCCGACGTCAATTTCGGAATCTTACAAAAGATATCAATAAAATTCTTTTCCACAAAGTTTCTTCACTTTGTGGGGAACTCTGAACTCAATGGTAAATACTGGTTAAATAAACGTTCCAGCTCCTGTTTTTCCTGGGTGGTAGCTACCACCCGCCGCGGTATAACAATGGCATGATAGGAGTTTGTATACAAATAGTAACAAGCTGGGGTTTCAGCTTTTTTAACGATCGCTTCCCAGGTGTACTTGCTTTCTGAGGCATTGTCTTTATCAATGATACCGGTATCGGTCAACACCACTTCGGCTTCTTCCAGTACATGCTGGTTTTCGGGTTTGCTAAGAATATTTCTTACCCTGCGTAAGATGGATCGTTTAATGAGATAGGGGACCATTAAAAAATAAACAGTGGCAATAACGCCAAATATTATAAGATCGATAAAGATCTGTTCAGAACGGCGGCTGAAGATGTACAGTCCGGCCACGGCAGCATACAGGATAAAGACCCGCAGGTAATACCACACCCGGTAATTCTTTTTATCGGGCGCCGCCCACGCCGTGTAATAATTGTAATCGAAATATTCTTCTTCTGTAAGGTGGTATTTCAGGTTAAGCATGGTAAAATCAATTGGCAATAGACAATTGACAATTGGCAAGGGATGCCTAATGCTGAATTGTGCCTATTGTTAGATAGTAAGCTTTGCCAATTGCTTATTGCCAATTGTCTATTGGTTATTTTGATTTCTTTTTTGGTGCTGCCTTTTTTGTGGCGTCTTTTTTAGGCGCTGCTTTTTTACCGGGCGCTTTTTTAGCAGCAGCTTTTTTGGCAAATGCATTAGGTACCTGTGCCACGATCATTTTCTTTACATCATCCAATGGCACGGTGCCCAGTTCTTCAGCCGTGTATTTAGTGTCGTCTGCTTTTCTTCCCACCTTCAAGATCTTCTTGCCAAACTTTAAAACCGGACCCCAACGTGCATTTTCAATCGAGATCTTTTCATCGGGCCAGTTCTGGATATACCGGTTCTCTTCTTTTTTGATCTTGGCTTCAATGAGCTCGTCTATGTCTGACTGGCTCAGTGCTTCAAAATTGTAACGACGGGGTACGTTGATGTACATGTCATTCCATTTGATGAACGGACCAAAACGGCCGGTGCCTTTTGTTACCGGTTTATCATCGTAATGCGCAATAGGGGAGTCGGCTTTTTGTTTTTCGCCTATCAGTTCCAGCGCTCTTTCCATGTTTAATTCAAAAGGATCTTCACCTTTTGGCATGGAAATGTTCTGCTCTCCCCATTTGATATAAGGACCAAAACGGCCAAGGTTCACAGAGATCTCCTGACCATCCTGCTCGCCCAAAGTTCTGGGGAGCTCAAATAACTTCAGCGCTTCTTCGAATGTAATGGTTTCAATGCTCTGACCTTTTCTTAATCCGGCAAAACGTGGTTTTTCTTCATCATTCACTTCACCGATCTGTACCATAGGGCCAAACCGGCCCATGCGGGCAACCACTTTTTTACCGCTTTGCGGGTCGAGACCGAGCTCACGTTCCCCTTTTATGCGTTCTGCATTTTCAATGGTATTGTCAACGTCTTTTTTAAACGGAATATAAAAGTCGTCGATCATGCTGTTCCACTTCAGTTTGCCGGCAGCTACTTCATCGAACTCGTTTTCAATACGGGCAGTAAACCCGTAATCCATAATATCATCGAAATATTGCTTTAAAAAGTCGGTCACCACCAGGCCCAGATCGCTGGGGAACAACTTGGATTTTTCGGCGCCCGTGTTCTCCTGTTCTGTAACCTTACTGATCTGATCATTCTTTAAGGTCAATATGCGGAAATCGCGTTTGATCGCATCTTTATCCCGTTTTTCAACGTAACCCCGTTTTTGAATGGTAGAAATAGTAGGGGCGTAGGTAGAAGGGCGGCCAATGCCCAGTTCTTCCAGTTTCTTTACCAGCGAAGCTTCCGTGTAACGGGGGGAAGGGCGGCTGAAACGTTCGGTGGCCTTCATTTGAGTTAAAGGCAATTGCTGGCGAACAGCCAATGGCGGCAACATGCCTTCCTGTTGTTGTTCGTCGTCGTTTATATCTTCTTCATCGCGGTCTTCGCGGTAGACTTTCAAAAAGCCATCAAATTTCAACACTTCACCGCTGGCCGTTAATTCTTCCTTATTGGTAGAAATTTCAATTTTGGCAATGGTCCTTTCCAGTTCGGCATCTGCCATCTGGCTGGCCATGGTCCGTTTCCAGATCAGCTCGTACAGGCGGCGGCCGTCAAAATCGGCATCTTCCAACGTGCTGCTTTCCATATAAGAAGGCCTGATGGCTTCGTGCGCTTCCTGGGCCGATTCGTTCTTGTTCTTATATTTCCGGGGCTGATGATAATTATTACCATACTGGCCGGTGATCTGTTTGCGAATTTGGGCCATGGCGGTTTCACTCAGGTTCACACTATCCGTACGCATATAGGTGATCTTACCACTTTCGTACAGAGTTTGCGCTACCCGCATGGTGCGGCTAACCGAAAAGCCCAGTTTACGCGAGGCCTCCTGTTGCAGGGTAGAAGTGGTGAAAGGCGCTGCCGGTGATTTTTTGGCCGGTTTAACCTGGATATCGTTCACCGTATACTTAGCGCCGAAGCAGGATTGCAGAAAGCGTTCGGCATCTTCAACTGCATTGTATTTTTTACCTTCTGCAATGAAGGTCACATTTTTACCGGTTGTATCGTTGGCGCTGAAAAATGCTTCTATTTTAAACGTGCTGGTAGCGGTAAAGGCATTGATCTCGCGTTCGCGTTCAGCGATCAGGCGAACGGCCACACTTTGTACACGGCCGGCGCTCAGGTTGTTCTTCATGCTCATCTTACGCCACAGTACCGGGCTCAGCTCAAAACCCACAATGCGGTCGAGCACGCGGCGGGCCTGCTGGGCGTTCACCAGGTTCATATCAACCGTACGCGGGGTGGTTACCGCTTTTTGGATGGCTGGCTTTGTAATTTCATGAAAGACAATACGTTTAGTAGTTCGTGGGTCAAGTCCTAAGACCTCGCACAAATGCCAGCTGATGGCTTCCCCTTCACGGTCCTCATCCGTTGCGAGCCAAACTTCGTCACTTTTCTTGGCGATGCTTTTAAGCTCTTGAACAACCTTTGTTTTTTCGTCGGGAACTATATATCGGGGTGTATAGCCATTCTTTATATCGATACCCATTTCTTCCTTTTCCAGGTCGCGGATATGCCCAAAACAACTCTTCACCTCGAAATCCTTTCCCAGGATCTTTTCGATGGTTTTGGCTTTCGCAGGAGACTCAACGATCAATAAATTCTTCGCCATAGGTTCTTTAAATGGTTTATATGCATTTTTTTACAATCTCTGCCCTTGATTGTAAAATGGTTGAATAACCGGTTCAACCAAGGTTAAAACAAGCTATTTCATTCAAATTCAATGCGCTGTTTGATTGAATTGTAGCTTCACTGGGGGCAGAAAATAATAGTTGCTGGCGTGCAAGTTTAACGTATAAGAATGAAAACAACAAATTGGTACTTAAACCGCAAAACTGTAACGTGCCTAAATGTCGGGTATTGGCTACCTTTAAAACAAGCTGGTGTACAGCATAAAAGCGGGCATTCTGAATGAAAAAAATAAGTGAAAACCAGTACAACTCAGCATAATGAAAAGATAATACCGTGATATTTATGACAAAATGTATGGTTATGTGCTAAAAAAATTAACTTCAATCATTTCCAGTCAGCAATTGACCAACCAATACAAAATATTTCCGCTAGGGGATTCGGCCGTTACTTTTGACATGGGCAACACCATCAGTGAAGCCCTGAACCAGAAGGCGTTGGCCATGCAGCGCTGGTTGCTGGCCCATCCGTTTGAGGGGTTGAAGGATTGCCTGGTGGCTTACAGTTCGCTCACTGTTCTTTATAATCCGGTTATTATTAAGAAATATTATAATCCTGCAACCACCCTATTTGCCTGGGTGACCGAAAAATTACAACAAGCATTTGATAAAACGGTTCAAACCAAACAGGCTGCCCGGGAGTTGATTAAAATACCGGTTTGTTATGGGGATGATTATGGACCCGACCTTGCAACCCTGGCCGGGGAAAAGCAATTGACTCAACAGGAAGTGGTGACCATTCACACCGGTACTATTTATAATGTATACATGATCGGGTTTTTGCCTGGTTTTTCCTATATGGGTGAGGTAAATGAAAAAATTGCTGTACCACGCAAACAAACTCCCATGCCTGTTATGGCTGGAAGTGTTGGAATTGCCGGTTCACAAACCGGGATCTATCCGTTGAATAGTCCTGGTGGCTGGCAGATCGTAGGCCGCACACCCCTCAGATTGTTTGATCCCTTTGAACCTGAACCTGTAAAATTACAGGCTGGCGACCAGGTTCAATTTTATGCGATAACTAAACGCGAGTTTGAGGAATACAGTTTATAGTTTTAGGTTTAAAGTTCAAAGGTTTTGACTTATCGCTTTAAACTTAAAACTTTCAACTTCGAACTTTCAACTTTGAACTATGCACTAAGGAGCCCATGTCTTTAACTATTATTAAACCCGGACTATTAGA